>JAFTHF010000051.1 GCA_017457545.1 Clostridia bacterium | reverse complement strand
TCCTCACGGTTACGCCCGAAGCGGTCTACCTTCCACAGTATAATAACGTCAAATTGCTTTTTAGCTGTATCTTTAAGCATCTGCTGGAATTGCTCACGATTATCACTACGGCCACTCTTAGCACGGTCAACATATTCATGCACAATCGTGTAGCCGTGAGCCGTTGCGTATTTGTACGCCTCAGATAGCTGCCCTTCTATTGATTGCTCACCTTGACTATGTGAAGAGAAACGGGCATACACTACCGCCAGCTTGCCGCTACCTATTTTATCTTTTGGAATATTCCATTTTATCTCTGCTGACATAAATACCTCCTTTAGCCTCTCACGATCCGTGAGGGGCTTTTACTTTACCCCGGCAAGTAAGATAACACCGTTTTCCTTTGCCAGAGTTTCAGCCGCAGGAGTGAATGTGTTATTTGTTACTACCATAGCTTCAGTGCAGCCGTAATGTACCTTGCCTGCTACAGCTTCCTGCACGGCGGCGATACCTACGGGCTGTGAGTAGTATTTGCATTGTACCGCATACTTTTTGCCGTTCTTATGGGCCGTAACGTCTATCCCGTAATCACCTGAAGCCTGTGTTACCTTTACGCCCCAATATCCCTTGCTTTTCAAATAGTCAGCAACCCGGCTCTCATACTCAATGCCGGTCATAGGTTGCTTACCCTTAAATGGCAGCTTTATAAGCTCCCATAGGAAATTAAGCAATCCCAGCAGAAAAGAGCCGCAGAGGGTAAAGGTAAAGTAAATCATATAGAACGGAAACAGCAGGACCGTACCTATACAGCCTCTCTTTTTGTACCGCCTCATTTGTTTTTAAGCTCCTCAGCGTACACAATCAGCTTTGCCTGATCTACAACACTAAGCTGCTCAAAAATGCTAAGCAGCTCCACGGCCTGCTCAGACAGCTTACGCTCAGAGCCGTTGATGATAGTAACGGGTGCGTGGGTAGAGCCTATGATGCCGTGGTTATCGGTAATGGTTACTCTGGAGTCCTCCATAAGCTGATCCACTGTTACCTCAAAGTAGTCAGCTAACATTTTCAGTGTTTTACCACGGGGCTGTGAGCCTTTGCGCCAGCCTGCCGTTGTAGCGTTGGAAAGTCCCAGCTCTTGACCGAGGGCTGTAACGGAGATTCCCTTTTCATTGCAAAGCCGTTGAATGTTGTTAAAGAAAGTCATGTCATTGTCTGTTGTGGTACTCATAAATGCTCCTTTTCTACCTACTAACAGACGAAAACCGAACTTTATAAAATAATTTAGAACTTTTTTCTCAAAAACGCTTGACAAAGTCGGTAATGTTCGGTATAATATAGGAAACCGAACAAAATGAGCGCAAGAAAAACGCCCCTGCGAATTTTCGGTTTTTCGCAGCAGTAGGTAAAGTGTATTTTGTTTTAGGTGGTACTGAACATTATAGCACAATACCGAACAAAAGTCAACAAGAAGGAGGTATTTTGTTTGGAAAACTTTTATAGCTGTGAACAAATCGCAGAACGTTACGGCGTCCACGTAGTTACAGTATGGCGCTGGATCAGGAAGGCTGAGCTTCCGGCTATAAAAATTGGTAGACAGTATTTCATTACCCATGAGGCCCTTGCAGAGTTTGAACGCAAGCGCTGTACTGTACCTGCCAATTAAACCTTAGAAGGAGGTACAGGCTATGCCTAAGATTAACTGCTCTGAAATCCCGGCTGTAGAGTTGAGAAACGTCTGTAGAACATTCTGTAAAGCTATGGACCGTTCTATTGAGGATCAATCTCAGCTTGATAAATTCAACCGGTGCAAGAGTAGCAAGGAGGTTGATTCACTTGCACACGCTGGCAAAGCGAATAATCGTGTTGCTGCTGGTTGCAGCGGCAATAGCTACACTGATAGTTGTTTGCAGTAGCACTACATCTGATGAAGCTGCTTTACCGCCTGATCCTGTAGTTGTAACTCAGCCCTCTCAAGAGGAGGACCATACAAAAAAAACGGACGGCGTAGAGTCTACTCCCGTGGTAACGGATGAGCCACAGTTTTTACATAATGATGCAATCCCGTTGCCCTTTGAGCTTCAGGACGTGATGCAGGAAGCCTGCGGCAAGTATGGTGTACCTTATGCCCTCGCATTAGCAGTTGCCGAAAGTGAGAGTGATTTTGACTTAGAGGCAGACAATGGCACTTGCTGGGGCGTTATGCAGATTCACCCGATTAACTATGACCGACTCCGTGAAAACGGAATAGAGCCTACTGAGTACGAAGGCAATATTGTTGCCGGTGTCTTTATGCTCGGTGAGCTGCTTGAGAAATACAGTGATACGCATAAGGCGCTCATGGCGTATAACTGTGGAGAAACAGGAGCAAGGCGGCTCTGGAAACAGGGCTATGATACAAGCTCCTACTCAAGAAAAGTTGTAACCCGATACGAAAAATGGCAACAGACAATAAACGATATTGGAGGCAAATATCAATGAATGAAATTAAGATCACCCTGACCGTTCCCGGTTTACCCGAAGCGATCAACAACCTTGCAGAAGCAATCCGTGGTAACAGCACCGCTGCTCCCGTTGCATCTGCTCCCGTAGTACAGCAGCCCACAGCACAGGCTACACAGCCGGTGGCTGCCCCCGTTGTAAACCCTACTCCTGCGGCAGCTCCCGTGCAGACGCCGGTTGCGAACACAGCACCCGTCAACAATGCGCCTGTAGTGAACGCAGCACCCTCTGTCCCTTCTGCACCTGCCCCTTCTAATGCGGCGGCTGTCAATTACACCATTGAACAGCTTAGCGTTGCTGGCGCGGCTCTCTGTGAGCAGGGCAAGATGCCTCAGCTCATTGCATTGCTTGGCAAGTATGGTGTACAGGCTGTTACTCAGCTTAACCCTGCACCTGAAACCCTCAACGCTTTTGCGGCTGAACTGAAGGCTCTCGGCGCAAATCTTTAAGGGGGGGGGTAACAATATGCCGACTCCCACTGAACACGCATTATTGAGTGCTTCTTCAGCTCACCGTTGGCTGTTGTGTACCGCAGCTCCCCGTTTTGAAGAGCAATTTCCCTCTGGCACAAGTGAGTATGCAGAGGAGGGACAGCTTGCACACAGCATTTGTGAGCTGTACGCCAAAAGGTATTTTACGGGTACTCCTAAAAGGAGCTTCAATGCGGCACTTAAAAAGCTGCAAGCAAAGCCCTTGTACTCTGATGAAATGCTTACAACGGCTGAGGCTTATGTGGAATACCTGAAGGAAAAGGCTTTAGGTTTTTCTGCAACACCTTATGTAACGCAGGAGGTCAAGGTTGATTTTTCAGAGTATGTGCCTGAAGGCTTCGGCACGTGCGACTGCGTTATGATCGGCGGTGATACTTTACATATTACCGACTATAAACACGGCAAAGGCGTTGCCGTATCTGCTGAGGAAAATCCGCAGATGAGGCTGTACGCGCTGGGCGCTCTCAAAATGTTTGCTCCCGTTTTCGGTGATGCAATCAAAAAAGTATCAATGGGTATCTGTCAGCCCCGTTTGTCAAGTGAGGCAAGTGAGGACTGCTTAACCGTTGAGGAATTGAGGGTATGGGGCGAAAGTATCAAGCCCACAGCACAGGAAGCGTACAACGGTCCGGGTACATTCTGTCCCGGTGAGCATTGCCGCTTCTGTAGAGGCAAAGCACAGTGCCGTGCAAGAGCAGACCAAAACACTGCTTTTGAAGATTTTAAGGACTGCACCATTGCAGGCAAGGCTGCACCTGAGCTTCAGGCTCTCAGCCCTGAGGCAAGAGCCGTTATCGGCTTACCGCCTATGCTCTCTGATATTGAAATCGGTGAGCTGCTTATCAGAGCTGAGGGGCTTGTACAGTGGTACAAGGATCTTCAGGAGTACGCCACTGCATCTATTCTCTCCGGCAAGGAAATCCCCGGCTGGAAGGTAGTAGCTGGTAAGAGTAACAGAGCCTTTAAGAATACGGATGAGGCTATCAAGGCTATTGTGGCCCTCGGTATTGATGAGGCAATGTGCTATGACCGTAAGCCTAAAACTCTCACAGAGTTTGAGAGCTTGCTTGGCAAAAAGAAATTTGCTGAGGCTATGGCGGATCACGTTATTAAACCGCTTGGTAAACCTACCCTTGCTCCTATCACCGATAAGAGAGAGGCATACAGCACTGCTGTTGCTGACTTTGCCGGTGTAACGGAAGGTAGCAAGAGTGAATAACTGCACAATAGCCTTTGACATGGACCGTTGCCATATCGAACTGAATTACCCTCAGGCTTTCAGTATGACAGTCAGAAACCTTAAAAAGTTATTTGACCTGATGTGCCGTCAGCACTGGAGGAATACAGAGGCGATAGCAAAAACCGCTGAGTGTTTGGACGTCCATGTTAAAGAGGCTCAGGCAGAAGCCGTCAGGGCTGAAATTGACTATAGGGACGGCTATGTGAGTACCAAATTTAAGTTTGACCTCACGGAAGCCGACAAAAAGCGTATTGAGCGTGAGAACAAGCGGCTCTACAACAATATGCTGAGCAAAAAAAAGGCTCTTGACCGTGCAGTAAAGCTACACAACAGCTTTATAGACATCAAATCAAAATACAAAATCTAATTGGAGGCTTTTATTATGAGTTTGTTTACCCCCCCGTTAAGGACGATATGAATAAGCGTAAGGTGCAGCACGAAGCAGAATCAATGTTTATTGATATGCTTGGTGAAGCAATGCTCAACAGCGATATGCCGGAGGAGAAGAAAATCGGCGTCCGTGTGTTGCTTGAAATGAAAAAGGTAAAGGATAAGCTGGCTAACAAGCTGGAGGTCCTTTGCGATCCTGAGCAGGCCGAAACCGCAGAGCTGTACGAAAAGCGTAAGGAGGCTCTTGAGCTTTTGCAGAAGATCCACGCAGAGGTTGAGAGCTTTGATCCTAACGTAGCCCCCCCCGAACAGACTTAAAATCAAGTTTATCAGAATCTAAGAAAAACCGAAACAAAGGAGATAAGTTATGTATCAGAATATCCCTACCAAAGTTTTGACCGGCGAAGTCCGCCTGTCCTATGTAAACCTTGTTACCCCTAAGGCACAGAATCCCGGCGACAAGCCTAAGTATTCCGTGCAGCTCCTCATCCCTAAGACCGACACGGCAACCGTGCAGGACATTATGAACTCTATCGAAGCGGCAGCTCAGAAGGCTGTCAATGAAAAGTGGGGCGGCGTCCGTCCTAACTTTGCACCGATCCTGCATGACGGCGACGGCGTAAAGCCTGACGCCGGTACTCCCTACAGCCCTGAGTGCAAGGGCCATTGGGTGCTTAACGCTTCCAGCGAACAGAAGCCCGGTGTGGTTGACATTAGCAATATCAATGTTGACCTTGCCCCTCAGGACATTTACAGCGGTATGTATGCCCGTGTTACCCTCAATTTCTACGGCTACAAAAACCGCAAGACCGGCGTAGGCTGTGGCCTCGGTAATGTTATGAAAACCCGTGAGGGTGAGCCTCTCGGTGGCGGCGCTTCTGCTGCATCTGACTTTGCAGACGTGGGACAGGCGGTAGCTCAGCCTAATTACGCTACTCCCGTTGCACCTGTGGCGCAGGCTGCACCGGCTATCAATCCTATTACGGGATTGCCTATGTAATGGGCTATCGAAAAGTAGGCGCTCTGGAGCAGTGCTGGTACATAATCAAATATGCTATCAGCACTAAGCTCCAGAGGCTTAGAAAACGGAGGAAATAATATGCACAGTCTGAGCATTGACCTTGAAACGTTCTCAAGCGTCAACATTAAAAAGGCAGGCGCTCAGGCTTACATACGAAGTCCCGATTTTGAAATCCTGCTTTTCGCTTACAGCCTTGATAAAGGCCCTGTGCAAATCGTGGATTTAGCACAGGGCGAAAAGCTCCCTCCTGAAATTATTGAGGCGATCTACAGCCCCGAATATATCAAACACGCTTACAATGCACCGTTTGAGTGGGGTTGCCTCAGTAAACACTTTGGCTTTAAGCTGCCGCCCTCTCAGTGGAGAGATACAATGCTCCACGGCCTGTATTGTGGATATACGGCAGGCTTGGAGGCTACAGGACGGGCTTTAGGACTGCCGGAGGATAAACAGAAGCTCAATACAGGTAAAGCCCTTATACGCTATTTCTGCGTACCGTGTAAGCCCTCAAAGGCAAATGGTGGCAGAACACGCAACTACCCTCACCACGATCCTGAGAAATGGCAGCTATTCAAAGAATACTGCATACAGGACGTTGTTACCGAAATGGAAATTGATACAAGGCTCTCAGCGTTCCCCGTACCTGACTTTGTACAAAAGCAGTGGGAAACGGAC
>JAFTHF010000050.1 GCA_017457545.1 Clostridia bacterium | reverse complement strand
GCATCATTTATTCCGTCACCTGTCATACCGACTACATAACCTTTTTTCTGCCCTATTTGTACAAGTCTGCTTTTATCTGATGGCAAAACTCTGGCTATAACAGCTATTCTGTCTAATATATCGCCTATTTCATTATCACTTAAAATTGCAAGCTCATCGCCTGTCAAAACAATTTTTCTTTTTGAATAAGGAGTAATTATACCACATTCCTTAGCAATCGCTTCGGCAGTATCCTTGTTATCACCTGTTATCATTATGACACCGACCCCTGCCTCGCTTACCTCCTTTATTGCAGTGGGTACCTCTTTTCGGACCTTATCCCTTATTGCCAAAAATCCAAGAAAAATAATATCACTAAGTTCAGTATTGGTGTCGTCCTTATATCCCATAGCTACCACTCTATATGCTGATGAGGTATATTCCTTTAAAATAGTAAAAATCTTCTCTTTTGCGTCAAAATTATGCAAAACCCCATATACGTCCATATATTTTTGCGACATATTAAGTATTTTTTCGGGTGCGCCTTTAAAAAAGGTCAATGCTTTTCCTCCGTCATTTACGGCGACAGCGCTATATTTTTTTGCGCTGTCAAAGGGGGCTTTTGAGATTATTTCTGTCGAATAATAGCTCCCACGGACAAATTCGCATATAGCCTTATCAGTTTGATTGGCTGATGTCACCTTTCTTCCGTTTATTTCATTGTTTCCACAAAAAATCGCACACTGGGTCAGGTATTTTTTATAAATTCCCTCTTTCAAGCTGTTAAATGAACGTACCTTTTCACCACTTGGTGCATAAAGCTCCATAACCTTTAATTTACCCTCTGTAAGTGTGCCTGTTTTGTCTGTAAAAAGGAGATTTATATTACCTGAGGTTTCTATTCCCGTAAGCTTTCTTACTATAACATTATCCCTCATCATTTTCTTCATATTTGAGGATAGCACGACTGTTATCATCATCGGTAAGCCCTCTGGGACCGCCACCACTATCACAGATATGGCAAGAGTAAGGGCTGATAAGAGTGCAGACATCATAAATCTTACGTCTTTTATCTTTAAAAGCATCTCAGTCTTATTCATTGAGGAGTCGATTACTATAGCATTAAAAAGGTAGGCTATGGCAACAAGACAGGCTGTTATATACCCTATTTTGCTTATGCTTTTTGCAAGGACGGACAGTCTGTGCTTTAGCGGACTCGGTCTTGTGTCAATGGTAAGCTCCCCTGCTATTTTACCGTAATATGTATCCTTTCCTACGGTACGTACTATGGCTTCGCCGTATCCTGAGCATATAAGCGCACCCTTTAAAAGCTTTTTATCATTTTGATTTTTCCTAACCTCGGTACTTTCTCCAGTAAGTGCCGATTCATCAATTCCAAGCTCGCCTGAAAGAAGCTCAGCATCTGCCTGTATTCGCATACCGGGGTTTAAAATTATAATATCATTTACTACTATTTCTTCTGCGCTTATTTCACGTACCTCGCCCATACGTCTAACAAGACAGACAGAGCTTTCACTCTCTGCCCTAAGCCTTTCAAAGGCGTTTTCATTGCTATATTCTGATAAGGCAGAAACAAGTGTTGAAATACATATTGAAACGGCAATTCCTCCGGATTCAAACCAATTTATATTTGGAAAAACAAAAATTATGTTAAGAAATAATGCTATAATTAATACTCTTATTATGGGGTCAGAAAAATTTGAAATAAAAAGAGAGAAAAAGCTCCTTTTCTTCCCTCTTTCCAACCTATTGGAGCCGTATTTCTCTCTATATTTTATAACCTCATTATCACTTAAGCCCGTTTTTATGTCTTGCATATAAGATGTCCTTTCTTTTTTAGTACATCTTTATTCAAGCTATTATCGTATTATGACCGTGACCACTTTTTATAGGGTAATATAAGTCTTTATTATGTATTTTTATTTTACATTTTTGAAAATAAAGTTAACAAAATTTTATACGTTTATATTGATTTAACCCTTTTTTTACTGTATAATAGCCTTACAAGCAAGCTTAATATTCATAAAGGAGGACACATATGAAAAGGTATATCATTCTTATATTTACTATCATGATTGTTATAGCATCTATGCTTCTTATATCCTGCGGAGAATGTGAACATACATTCGGAGAGTGGGAGATAATCAAGGATGCAACCTGCACAGAAAAGGGAACTCAGTCCCATACCTGTACAAAGTGCGGTCACACTGAGCTTAATGACATTGAAGCATTAGGTCATAAGGAAGCTATAAAAGAAAAAGTTGAGCCTACCTGCACAGAATCCGGACTTACCGAGGGTAAATATTGCAAGGTATGTAATGAAATAATTACAAAGCAGGTTAAAATAAATGCTACCGGACATAAAGAAGTCGTAGACAAGGCAGTAGAACCTACCTGCAGTTCCATAGGTCTTACCGAAGGAAAGCATTGCTCTGTTTGTAATGAAAAAACAGTTAAACAAACCGAGATACCTAAGCTTGAACACACTTACGGTGATTGGGTAAAGAATACTGACGGCACATGCACTACTAAAGGTACTGAAAAAAGAACTTGCTCTGTATGTAATTATTCTGATATAAGAGATTTAGATTATGTTTCACACGTATACGGAGAATGGATAGATGCAATTGCGCCTACCGAAACAAATGACGGTACCGCAGGCCACTATCATTGCTCAGTATGTGGTAAGGATTTCAACAAAAACGGAGTTCAATTAAAATCTCTTGTTCTTCCAAAGGAAGCAAAGGGACTTGAGGTAGAGTTTAACTCAGGAAACACCTGCACAATCCTTGGAATAGGTACATATACAAATCCCGACTCCCAGCTTTATATTCCGTATTCAATAAATGGAAGCATTGTTACAAAAATTGCCGACTACGCATTTAAAAATTGTACTGATATAACGTTTGTAAGAGTTGACTCAGGAGTTACACTTATTGGAAAAAGTGCCTTTGAGGGATGCTCAAACCTCGAAAGTGCATATATGGTAGGTGTAATTACTGTTGATTCTGCTGCATTTAAAGGATGTACTCGACTTAACGAAGTTGAGTTCGGTGTAGTTGAATATATTAAAGACGAAGCATTTATGAATTGCTCGTCTCTTGCATATCTATATCTCTCAGAATACCTTAAAACCATAGGAAACAAGGCATTTATGGGTTGTGATAATATCTGCACCCCACGTACAACAGGTGCTAACTCACACAGTGTGTTCCTGCCCGATACTGTTACAACCGTGGGCGACTATGCCTTTTCAGAATGTGAAAATCTTAAATCTATAGTTATGTGGGAAACAAATATTACTTCTG
>JAFTHF010000049.1 GCA_017457545.1 Clostridia bacterium | reverse complement strand
TCGCACAGTACAACTTGATTTTGTGAAAGACGAATTAAGTCCAATATTACAAAATCTAATTGCTCTCGTGTGTTGTCAAGAAGCCATTTTTTATATTCCTCTACTGTACGCCCAAAAAACTCATCGGCATTTTTAAACTGTGTATTCATTGAAGGCTGATATACAGAATTTGAGTTCATTAGATGATTTTCAAACTGCTCATCAATATCGTAAACCGTCAAATTATATTTTTTAGCTAACTCTCGTGAAATAGTTGTTTTACCGCCGCAAGGTGTTCCTGTTATGAAATATACATTCTTTAAATATTCTTTTAATACGTTATCTTGAAATATCATTTTTAACTCCTGATTAAATAGTTTTAAGTAGTTTAAAATGCATAAAACTATTAAACATAGTCTTATGCTGTTAGATATTTCTTGTTCTCCATGTAAAAGCTACAAGCATATTTGTTTCCTCCAAATTTTAATTGTTGGTAATATTGTATCATTTATTTGCGAAAAATTCAATCCCTTACCTGAAATGACAAAAGAGATTGAAAAGCTGTTAACAACACCACTTGCATAGAATAACTAAAAATACCGCAAGCCAAATTTGCTTGCGGTATTTTATTTATATGCACCTGAAATATGATACAATGTCTAATGTCTAATACTCCATCGTTGGTCATTTAAATTACCCATTTAAATTTAATTCCATAGATAAATTATTGTAGTGACCACAGTTGCATTTGTCTGTTGTTACAAATAAAAGCTTTTTCCAAAAATTCGAACCTGAAATATTATTATCTTGAACAGATAATTGTATTTTTGTAAAATTAAAATCTCTAGTAGCAGAAATTAAAGCGTTTATGATTTCTATACCTATACCTTGTTTGTGAAACGGCTTATTTACTATAAAAAGTCCAAGATATAAAACACTATCAATAGGATATCCAAGAAGAATTGACAAAATAGCAACAGACCTATCATCTTTTGAAAAACCTATACAAAATACATTTTCGCTTGGAAATTCGTCAGGACAATACGTTACTACATCTTTGCAAAGTTCCGAATCAGCAGGCTTCCCATCGGTAATTATGTAATATTTTTCATTTGAATAAAAAACTTCCTCATATTTTGAAAGATTATCCAATTCGATAATCTCAATTTTATAATTAGACAAATATTTTTGTAGCTTTTCACAAAAATCTAATCTCTTCATTTTACCACCTCCGATAATAGTTCCTATATGATTATATAAAAACAAAATAACATGCTTAATAGTGTATTCTGTTATATTATCATTCATATATTGCTCTAAGGCTGTGTAGTTTTGGCTTGTTTAATATTTTCATTTTTTGTATTTTCCATTAATTCTATTTTTTTAACAAGTTTTTCAACCTCATCCAAAATTACAAATGCCCTGGAGTCTTGTATTTTCTTATCAATCTCCTTCTTTGCTGATTCAATGTATGACAAAATATCTGATGTTTGTTTTTTGAAATTTTCTTCAATCACATCACGAAAATAATAGTTAAGCATTATTATAAAAAATGCAAAAACAGTTGCTGCCGACTGAAAACGAATTAAAAAAACCATCATCTCATAAAACGATATAATAGCAAAAAAGGTTATAAAACCTATGGTTGCAAAAGCAATTTCGGCATTTTTAATATGCGAAAATCTTTTGCGTATTTTTTCTAAATTCGATTGAATTTTTACAGTTTGGTTAATACACTCTTTAATTTCAATGATATGTCTTTGACTGCCTTCAACATAATTATTTGAAGCATTTATTAGACCATTTATTTTATCATAACTGTCTCGATATGGCAAAAGAAGAGTAATAGATTTGCTACATTGATCAACATCCAAGCAAATATTATTCAATATAGCATTAAAATATTTAATAAAGTCTTTATTGTTTTTTGAGTTTCTTCTACTTCTGGCATTTGATAAGAAACATACCAATTAAAAAGATCTGCAAAAGCGAAAAAACATCCTGAGATTGTAGCTGCCATTGCTATCTTATCTAATCCATCCCAACCAAAAATTAGTTGAGCAAGCATTGTTATTGCTAAAAAAATTATGTATGAAAGCATTAACGCATTGCTTTTTTTCATTACTGGTATCCTTTCTCGTAAATTGATTTTTGTAGAGCTTGAACTATTTCACAAATAACAGTTTATATAATACATAATTTTATCATATGTATATCAAAAAATCAAGGAAATCAAAATAATAAAATAATTATTTGACACTTAGGCGTGTGCTTGTCTTGATACGAGAGCCCTCGCTACGCTCGGGCCGACAAGCACACGGCTGCGCACTTAAAAAACCAACCAAATAAACCAAAATACCTTTAAATGAAGAAACTATTGAAAACTCTATAAAAGGTTAAAAGGGAGACAGGGGAACGGTTCTCTGTCTCCTTTTTTGTGACTACCACGAGAAGGAGAGTTCGAATCTCTCGAACCTATTATATGGTATTAAAAAATTGTGGTTTTGAAGGAGAGAGGCTTTTTGCTGAGCAAAAAGAGTTGCGACGAGGCTTTTGCTAGCGAGCTGACAACGCCTTTCGTCGCACTTACGCACTCAATTCGTGGCAGAGCCACGAAGGAGAGTGAGAATCAGCCTCCGTGCTCTGCCAACAAAAAAGGACACCGATTTGGTGTCCTTTTTTGTTGGCGGAGAAGGAGAGATTCGAACTCTCGAACCCTGTTACGGGTTACACGATTTCCAATCGTGCGCCCTCGACCAGCTAGGCGACTTCTCCATTTGCTGCATTAGTATAACATATTAATTTTCAAAAATCAAGTCATTTTTTAAATTTTTTTATTTTATTCTATAATAATTATTTGACATTCATCTTTTTTTATGATATTATTTTACTATATATTTCAGTAAAGGAGACAAATTATGGACAAGATTCTTAAGCTTTTGGAAGAAGACTCTACTCTTACTCCCGAAGAATTGGCTCTTATGCTTTCCAAAGAGGTTGGCGATGTTAAAAAGATTATCGAGGGATACGAAAAGGACGGCGTTATTCTCGGATATAAGACTATTATTGACTGGGATAAGACAGACAGAGAGTATGTCAGCGCTCTTATAGAGGTTAAGGTTACTCCTCAGCGTGACCGTGGATTTAACAAGATTGCAGAAAAGATTTACAATCATCCCGAGGTTAAGTCCCTTTACCTTATGTCAGGCGGATTTGATTTTACCGTTCTTATTGAGGGTAAAACAATGAAGGAGGTTGCATACTTTGTCGCCCAGAAGCTTGCTCCCATTGAATTTGTAACCTCAACAGCTACACACTTTGTGCTTAAGAAATACAAGGACAAGGGAGTTATCTATACTCAACCCGAAATTGATGAAAGAGGCAACCTTCCCTTATGATAGATTACAGTAAAATGCTTTCTAAAACCTTGTGCGACATAAAGCCGTCAGGCATCCGTAAGTTTTTTGATATGCTTTCGGAAATGAATGACGTTGTTGCACTTACGGTAGGTCAGCCCGATTTTGTTACGCCTTGGCATATCCGTGAGGCTGCAATTGACTCTCTTGAAAAGGGAAAGACCTACTATACCTCTAACGCAGGTACACCTGAGCTGCGTAATGCTATTTCCGATTATATGAAGCGTCGCTTTGACCTTGAATATTGCCCAAAGGACGAAATCTTTATTACCGTTGGCGGTAGTGAAGCTATTGATGTGGCTATCCGTGCTCTTGTTAACCCCGGAGATGAGGTTATCGTGCCTATGCCCTCCTTTGTATGCTATGAGCCTATTGCAAGAATGGCAGGGGCTGAGGTAGTTATTATTGATACCAAGCAGGAAAACAACTTTAAGCTTACCCCTGAGGAGCTAAGAAACGCAATTACACCAAAAACAAAGCTTTTGGTTCTCCCATTCCCCAACAATCCCACAGGCGCTATCCTTACAAAAGAGGAGCTTGAGGGACTGGCAGAGGTGCTGAGAGATACAAATATCGCTGTGCTTTCCGATGAAATTTATGCTGAGCTTACCTATGGCAGACGTCACGTTTCTATTGCCTCAATTGAGGGAATGCGTGAAAGAACTATTATTGCCAGCGGATTTTCCAAGGCTTACGCTATGACGGGCTGGAGAATGGGCTACATCTGTGCCCCTGCTCCTCTCCTTAAGGAAATGCTTAAGCTTCACCAGTACGCAATTATGTGCGCACCTACAGTATCCCAGTTTGCAGCTACAGAGGCTATGATAAACGGTGATGAGGATATTGCATATATGGCTGCCGAATACAACAGAAGAAGAAAGTTTATCCTTGAGGGCTTACGTAAAATAGGCATTGAATGCTTTGAGCCTGAGGGAGCATTCTACATCTTCCCCAACATTGGTAAATTCGGGCTTTCCAGTGAGGAATTCTGCGAAAGACTTCTCTATGAGCACAAATGTGCCATAGTCCCCGGTACTGCCTTTGGCGAAAGCGGTGAGGGCTTTGCAAGAATATCCTATGCTTACTCAGTTAAGCACATTGCAGAGGCGCTTGAGCGTATTGAGGCATTCGTAAAAACACTTAAATAAGAGCTGCTAAATATGCGCAGAACGAAACAGACATTTATGATCTAACGATATTTGACGGCTTATACCAAGTAAAATTAAGGTTGAGATTTTGCATTTCTGCAAAATCTCTTCTTTTTATGTCTGTTTCTAGGCGCGACTGCTACGTCCCAAGGGGCCCCCGTAAAATCCGTTAGGGTTTTTGGGGAATGGGTATGCCGTACACAAGTACGCCACGTGTACGCAT
This sequence comes from Clostridia bacterium, assembly GCA_017457545.1. The sequence continues at coordinate 12,620 of JAFTHF010000049.1, read as the reverse complement.
TCACGCCTTCTGCACACATTTCTCTAGCTCTAATGATGACAAAAAAAGCGACACCGAGTGTCGCTTTTTTCTTATTTGCTCTTCTTATCAAGAGTGATTACAATCTTACGGTTTTCGTCGTAGCCAACGGAATGAGTGGATACGCCCTCAATCTTCTGAACCTCAGAGTGAATAATTCTTCTCTCGTAGGAATTCATGGGGTCAAGGTGGATATTTCTGCCCTGACGGATAGCCTTATCAGCCATCTTTCTTGCAAGGGCACGGAGAGTTTCCTCTCTCTTTGCTCTGTAATTTTCAATATCTACAATAACCTTAACATATTCCTTATGGTCAGAATCGCTTCTGCGTGCCAAGCAAAGATTTGCAAGGTACTGAATTGCATCAAGAGTTTCACCGTGGTGACCGATAAGGTTTGATGCGTCCTCGCCCTCAATAGTTACAAGGCGGGAAACAAAGCCCTCCTCATTAACTGTAAGATCGCCAACTACCTCACACTTAAAGCCGATATCGGCGATAAATGTCTTTAAGAAGTTCATAGCGATAACCTTTTCGTTTTCGGTAACCTTGATATCCTCATTCTTAAGAGGCTCTCTCTCAACCTTGCGTTGAGGCTTGGGAGCCTTCTTCTTTTCTGTCTTGGGTGCAGAGGGCTTTGCTTCCTTCTGCTCTGTCTTAGCCTTTGCCTCAACAGGCTTTGTCTTTTCCTGTACGGGCTTAGCCTTTGCCTCTGCAGGCTTGGGCTGGGGCTTTGTAGCCTTAGGTGCAGGTGCAGCCTTTTCAGCCACGGGTGTAGGCTTTTTAGCCTTGGGAGCCTCTGTGGACTTTTCCTTCTTAGCTTCCTTTGCGAGCAAGTCTCCCTTACCGTCGTCAACAGTTACCTGAATTTCTGCAAGCACTGAGCCGATACCGAGGAAGCCCTTTCTACCGGGATTTATAATCTTATCCATGGTAATCTCGCCAAGGGCAGAATAAAGGTCAAGAGCCTTCTTGTACGCTTCGTCCACTGTCTTAGCTCTAACAATATATTCAAATCTCATGGAAATTTCCTTCTTCTAATTAATTAGTCGTCTTCGTGATGGAGTGAACGAACGCCAAGCTCTGCATAATCAACATTTTTGTATGCCTTGGGGTTACCCTTCTTGCCCTTAAGGTCACGGGCTGCCTTCTTGTAATCCTCCTCTGTAAATTCGGGATAAGGCATAAGGTAACGGAAGAGCGCCTGCTGACCGATGGAAAGGATAGTTCTGAATATCCAGTAAATACCGATTGCAGCTGCAAACTGGAATGTACCACTCAGAGTGATTACAGGGAGAACGTACATCATAATCTTCATGGAGTTCATTGTAGCATTGGGATCTCCATCCTGCTGGGGAGGCTGATATGAGAACTTCTTTGAAAGGAACTGTGAAAGGTACATAAAGCCAAGGTTGAGAATCGGAACGAACACAAGGAACCATGCAGCAGATGAAAGTGCGCTCCATGGGTCAATACCAAGGTTTACTCCGAAAAGTGTCATGCTGGGAAGGTTTTCGATTCCGCCGATATCGAGAATAGCCTGCTGAGCCTCAGGACCAAGCTTATTGAATGCGTCCATACCGCCTTCCTTAAGCTGTGTGATTACTGAAATCTGAGCTGTGGTATTCTTAGGGTCGATATTAAGGCTTGCGTAGATGGAATCAAGAATCTTTACAGTCTTATCTCCAACTGTAACCTCTGTGGCAATACCGCAAAGGAACTCAAGAGGACGGATAACTACTCTGTAAAGGGGGAAGATGATAAGCATCTGGATAATAAGGGGTAAGCAGCCTGCGAACTGGCTATAGCCCTCTCTCTTATAGAGGTCCATAATCTCGTTCTGAAGCTTCTGCATTGTAACCTTGTCTGTTCTACCGCGATACTTGTTACGGATAGCCATGTCCTTAGGTCTTAATGCTGCCTGCTTAACCATATTCTTCTGCTGCTTGATGCCGAAGGGACACATAAGTATCTGCATAGCAAGCGCAAATAAAAGTAATGCAAGAACGTAGTTATTAGTGAGCCAGTAGCAGCCCTTCATAACGTATCCAAGCAATTTAGCTAAAAAATCAAACATTTTCTTCTCCTGTATTTTCTTCCTCTACCTCTTCATTCTCTATTTTAAGCTCTTGTCGCTTAAATGTAAAATGATCGGGCACAGGGTCATAACCGCCTCGGCAGAATGGGTTGCATCTTAAAATGCGATAGGTCGCAAGAATTGAACCTCTTATAGCGCCGAACTTGTCTATTGCCTCTATTGCATACTGAGAGCATGACGGGGTGAACCGACAGCTTTGTGGCAGTATAGGGGAAATAAACCTGCGGTAAAGCTTTATGAAAAATTTAAGAATTTTTTTCATCGTTATTAATCATATTCAGTGAAATGAAGGCTCTCACCAAATCCTTTTTTATGTGGTCGGAGGACGCAGTAACTGCAGAATTCCTTGCCACAAGGACTATAAGATAGCCCTTTTTTAGGTTGTTTTCTTTTTCTGTCTGTCTTAAACCCTCACGCAAAATACGTTTAACTCTGTTGCGCACACATGCACCGCCCAATTTTTTGGATACGGTAAGACCGATTCTGTTTATATGCTCCTTCATAGGATTTGCATTTTTCAGCTTTTCACTCTTCAAATCCTTTAACACATAAACCACAACATTTCGAGCAATAGCTTTATTGCCCTTTGCGTAAGCCTTGGAATACAAATGGTTTTCTCCTATTGCAATATGCTTCATAAGGCTAGCCTTTCTTGCAGGCAACTCCCTGCACTTGATATCACAATTTCTGAATCGGTTTACGTCCGATAACGTCGGCGCTCAGCCGAAATGCAGACTGCTGTCTGCCGTGATTTTCACATAAAAAAGCAGGAATCCGACCTCGCGCCGGATTCCTTACTCTATTCTGACGAAAAATCTTAATTAACGCTGAATAAAATTGGGAATTAGTATGTGAGTCTTGCTCTACCCTTTGCGCGTCTTCTCTTCAAAACATTTCTTCCGTCAGCAGTTCTCATTCTCTTTCTGAAGCCATGCTCCTTCTTTCTCTGACGTTTCTTAGGCTGATAAGTTCTTAACATCGTAGCACCTCCTTAAACTATAAATTGGAAGCCGTATAAATACGCATTTCGAAAACCAATTTATCATTCGATTTCAAGACAAGGTATATTATACACGCAATAATACAGTTTTGTCAAGTCTTTTTTTACTTTTGTCTATTATTTTTTTGGTGATTTTCCCCTTTTTTGATTTTTGACGGGGGACGTGTTTGATTTTGTAGGTCTTTGCTTTGAGGGGGCAAGGGGTTTTCCACCCTTTTTCGTATCATTTTTGCTCTTTTTGTCAGCTTTCGCTCCGTTTCTTACGTTGGGCTTGCTGTTTTTTGACATCTTTTTGGGCTCTGATTTTGTATTCATATACTCGGAGCCGACCCTCATATCCGGCTTTACAAGGCATCGGTTATCAAAGCCGATTAAGTCCTCTCTGCCTGCCTTTATAAGAGCTTCTCTTACAAGATTTCTGTTCTCGGGACGGCGATACTGTAAAAGCGCCCTCTGCATAAGCTTCTCACGGTAATCGTCGGGAGCATAAACGTGCTTCATATCAAGGGGATTTATGCCTGTATAATACATAACCGTTGATGCTGTGCCCGGTGTGGGATAGAAATCCTGTACCTGCTCCGGATTGCAGCCCTGATCACGAAGATAAAGAGAAAGCTCAATAGCGTCATTCAAGGTGCTGCCCGGGTGTGAGGACATAAGATACGGCACGATATACTGGTCAAGACCGAATTGCTTTGTAAGGCTGAAATACTTCTCACGGAATTTATCGTACACCTTAACATCGGGCTTACCCATATACTTAAGCACGTTTGATGAGCAATGCTCGGGGGCTACCTTAAGCTGTCCGCTGACGTGGTCACGTACCAGTTTTTTAAAGAACGTATCGTTTTTATCGTACATCATATAGTCAAATCTGATACCTGAACGGATAAATACCTTCTTTACCTTAGGCAAGCTCTCTACCTGCTTAAGCAGGTCAATATATTCGCTGTGGTCGGCAATAAGATTCGGACAGGGGGTGGGGACTAAGCACTTTCTGTTGCTGCAAACACCGTGCTCCAGCTGTTTTTTACAGGCAGGATAACGGAAGTTGGCAGTAGGGCCGCCGATATCGTGGATATAACCCTTGAAATCGGGCATAGCCGTAATAAGCTTTGCCTCCTCAACCACACTCTCAATGCTACGTGAGCGCACGCTTCTGCCCTGATGGAATGCAAGGGCGCAGAAGTTACAGCCACCGAAGCAGCCACGGTTATGGGTTATGGAGAATTTTACCTCTGCAATTGCAGGCACTCCACCCTCTTTTTCGTACACAGGGTGGTAGTTTCTCATATACGGAAGAGCGTAAACCTTGTCAAGCTCCTCTCTTTCAAGAGGGTATGCAGGGGGATTTTGCACCAGCTTTTTGTTGTCGTAATATTCAACGATTGCCTTACCGTTTATAGCATCCTGATTTTTGTACTGAATACCGAAGGCACGGGCGTATTCCTCCTTGCTTTCCTTGATTTTATTAAAGTCAAGCTCAGCTGCCACAGGATAGGAAATTTCGTCATCTTTAGCGCAAAGATAGACACATCCTCGCTCATTTCTGATTTTTTTAACGGGAACACCACGGTCAAGAAGCTTGGCTAAGCGCACAAGAATGCTTTCTCCCATACCGTATGTAAGAATATCTGCACGGGAGTCCACAAGGATTGAACGTCTTATCTTATTATCCCAGTAATCGTAGTGGGAGAAGCGACGGAGGGACGCCTCAAGTCCACCGATAATGATGGGAATATCCCCGTACGCCTCTCTGATTCTGTTACAGTACACTATTACTGCTCTGTCAGGGCGCTTACCAACCTTGCCACCGGGGGAATAGTAATCGTAGGAGCGCTTTTTCTTTGACGCTGTATAGTGGGCAACCATAGAGTCAATATTACCTGCGCTTACAAGAAAGCCAAGACGTGGCTTGCCAAAGCGCTTAAAATCCTCACAGGATTTATAATCGGGCTGAGCAAGAACAGCCACATTAAAGCCCTCATTCTCCAATACTCGTGTTATAATAGCCGTACCAAAGGAGGGGTGGTCCACATAGGCATCACCTGACACGTAGACAAAGTCTACCTGTCCCCAGCCACGTGCGTCACACTCTTCTCTTGTTATGGGCAAAAAATCTTTTCCTATCATTTTTAAGTCCTTTTTCAAAAGATATTTACGATTATAATATACCACATTTACTGATAATTGTCAACTAAAAAGCCTTTGGCATAAGCTCCTTTAAATTGTAATAAATATTTAATATCTTTGCGAAAAAATAAGGGGTTTTTAACTATTTAAGCCTCTCTCACCCTATTTTCACCCCTTTTTCACCCCTAAATTGATGATTTTCACCCCTTAGGGGTATTGAGTTTTTATCATCAAGATGATAAAATAGTATTACAACAGTATCGTCTTAAAGACGAGGCTTGCCCACCTGATTAACAAAAACGGGCAAAAATTCTCTTGTTCTCCTTGAACAAGAAAAATATATGGGAGGAATCCAAATGAAAGCTAAAACCAAAAACACTCTTGTCAGTATTGCGCTAATCGTAGCAATGCTATTTAGTCTGGTTATCTTTGTGCCCCATAAGGTACATGCGGCAGTAGATCCGGAGTATGACGTTACTATCAACGAAATTTACATTGGCAACGTTACACTCTCTAAGGGTAACCATTTATTGATCGGTGACGAATATCAAACCTCAGGTGCGCCAGAGGAGAACGCAAGCGGCTATGCCTACTATACCGAGGAAGGAAAGCTGATACTGAATAACTTTTCCTATGAGGGTGAAGGCAAAACCCATATAGACGATCCAAATTTTTATAAATGCTCAATTTATACCGCTGGCAGCCTTGATATTGTGCTTGTCGGCGAAAATACGATAAGCAACACAGCAGACTCCAGCATGTGGCAGTGCTGCAGTATTTATGCAGACGGCAACGTCTACATCGGCGGTGAGGGCTCCGTTGTTCTTAATGCAGCCCTTGCAACAATAGTTTGCAAAGCTTCACTTGTAATAAACGGCGGTACAGTTACACTTCCGTCAAATTCCTCTGCTGTAAGCGTAGCAGGTGATTTTGTTGTTAATAAGGGCACAGTATCAATGACACTCGGCGAGCCTATTCATGCAGGATCCGTGATTCTTAACAAGGGTACTGTAACATTAAGATCAAAAACATCAAGCCCAACAACAAATGTATTCGTGTCTTCTGTTCCCTCTCTTCCTGCTAACGCAGAGGATTATACTCTTACTGTCAGCAGAAATGCAGACGGCTCCTCTCCCGAGGAATACGATGTGGAAAAATTTGATGAATACGAATATTTTAACTTTGTTTACACAGCAAAGGAAATTATAAACGAGATTTCCGTTTCCGGCATTGATTTCCCCGAGGTAGGCGAATCAAGCGACGATATAGTATTCACACCTGCCAGCCTTACCTACGGCGATGAATATCAAATGATATCCAGACTTTTGCAGAAATACACGGGCACAGAATGGGTATCCTACAATGAAAGCGAAAACCTTATTGAATACGGTACTCTGTACAGAATAAAGGTTACTCTTGCGCCTAACGACGGATATGACTTTTCAAGTGAGATTACAGACGGGGATGTATCTATTAACGATACAGCAGGCGACGGCGCAGAAATCTTTTCTGCCGGAACAGTAAATTATGCTAATATTTATATTGAATTTTCATACGAGGCCCCTGTAGTTGATTACGGTATTTATATCGCAGCCAAGGACGGCGATGATGATATCGGAGTTCTTATTACAGAGGAAAACTGTGATGACGTTTTAGGTGACGGCACAGTATCCTATGATCCCGCAACTAAGACTCTTACCTTGTACGAATATCATTACGAGGGCGCAGGCTATGATCCCGGAGACGGTGGCGGCTACGCAATTTTCGGAGATATAGATGACGGTGAGGTGCTTAGACTCGCCATTGTCGGTGATAACAGCATCACCCTGACAGGAGATAGAACCGCAGGCATTGGTTTCTTTGGTGACAGCACATTAGCTATAAGCGGAAACGGCGCCCTTGATATCAATGCAGCTACATACGGTATCTGCTTACAGGGAACAGACGCCCTAATCACTATTGCAAACAGCGAAATTACAATAAATGTTACCGGCACTCCCTCTGTGGGCATATACTCTCCTAAATTTTTAATGACCAGCGGTGATATAAAGATCACATCCTCAATGCTTGGTATTACCGTTATCGGTGAGGGCGATGAGCTTTCTATTGAGGGCGGAAGCGTTGAAATATCCGCAAATCCCGGTATGACATTTGCACGTGCGGATACAGAGCACGCTTCCTTTGTCAGCCGTATGCCCGATTTTTCGGGATACTATGATTTATATGAGGTATTGGCAAGTGTTAACGCAGACGGCACAGACGCTGCCAAATTCGATGACGCTTATATTGCATCCTACAAATACGTAAAGGTTCGTCACATTATTGATTACGGTATCGCAATTGCAGATAAGGACGGCGACGAAACTATTGCCGTTATCGTAACAGAGGATAACTATAATGACGTTTTAGGTGACGGCACAGTATCCTATGATCCCGAAAACGATGTTTTAGTTTTGAATGGCTACCATTATGAGGGTGAGGGTATAGATTGCGGTTACTATTGCGGTATTTACGTAGATACACGAGATGACATGTTCAACCTTCGTATTATCGGTGATAACAGCATTTCAGTAGACAGCGATAATGGCGTCGGAATTGTTATATACGGAGACGGCTATAAAGCAATCTACAGCGACAACGGAGATGAGGACATAGACTGCTCACTTGATATTAATGCGCCTATGATTGGAATTAACGCTCTCGGAAACAGCATGCTGTATGTAGGTGAAGGCTTCAGCCTTTCAATCACCTGCACAGAAACTCCCTCCGCAGGTATTCTGGCAGATAACATTTATATATATAATGACAATCTTGTCATTGACACCCCGTATATCGGTATTGGAGTTAACGATGAGTACAGTACATTTGATATAGACGGTGGAAATATTGAAATTGCCACATCCCAGGCAGGCTATGCTTTTGTTTATAACGGAGATGAGCCCGGATCCTTTGTTACCACATTACCTCATTTAGATAGTGAATTCAAAATAAGCGTAAGCGAAAACAGGGACGGCAGCAATCCCACTGATCCGGAGGGTGATCCTACAACCTGGAAATACGTAAGCCTTAAACAAATAGTAAACTACTATATTGATATTGCAGCCAAGGACGAAGACGAGACTATCTATGTTACTGTAACAAATGTAAACTGCGACGATGTTCTCGGTGACGGCACAGTATCCTATGATCCCGAAACCAAGACCTTGACCTTAAACGGCTATACCTATGTAGGCACAGGCTATGGCTACGGCTCAGAGGGAAGATATTGTCTCTCCATATATAACGAGGATGAGGTAACAATAAACCTTGTAGGCGAAAACACTATTACCTTAAATGAGCCCGACACCAACGGTACCGGTATTGACATATACAATACAGATGTAACTGTAACCGGTGACGGCTCCCTCTCCATTACCACATCAAGCGTGGGTATTTATATAATGTCCAGCGACACTAACGATTTTATAATTGAAGGTGGAAATATTACCATTAATTCAATGTGCGGAATAGATGGCTACTATATTCTTTTAGAGGGTGGCAGCGTTGAAGTAAATTCTGTTGCTGAGGGAATCGAAAAGGGACAAGGCATGTATGCCGATATCTTCGAAATGACCGGTGGCAGCTTAAAGATCACCTCTGATGGGGCCGGCATTGTAATCTGGTCCGGTGACGGAGATGTTATTATCAGAGACGGTGCAGTTGAAATATCTGTTGCCGATGCAGGATGCTCGTTCGTGATTTGGGACAACGTTGAAGATGACTATGTTCCTTATCCGCCTGACTTTTCATTATATGAGGGCTTTTGTCAATTTACCGGAAGCGTAAATTCAGACGGTACAGGCGCTGTCGCATATGATTCTGACAACTTTGATACATATAAATATGTAAGAATCCGACCTGTTATTTCATACAACCTTGTTATTTACAAAGACACAGGCGATGATGCTGAGTCCTATTTGATTACAGGGGATAACTGCGATGATGTTTTCGGCGACGGTACAGTATCCTTTGATCCCGAAACCAACACCTTGACCTTGAACGGATATGTGTATAACAGTACAGATATCAATCCTTTCATTTATTGCACAGATGATATAGATGAGCTTAATATTTTGCTTGTAGGAGAAAACACAGTTACATCTCCCAACGCCGATGCTGCTCTTGTCTTAAAATTTGCTGCTAATGTGACAATCAAGGGAGAGGGCTCCCTTGAAATTACCGCATTAAGTGAAGGAATTGACGCTGCAGACGACGAGCAGAATATCCTTGAAATCGCCGGCGGAGCTATTACAATCAATGCACCTTGTGCTATATATTGTGATAACCTTATAATATCCGGTGGTAGCCTTACTGTAAATTCTACAACGGATGATAGATTATTATTTGATTTGATCAGCTTTGAAATGACCGGTGGCAGATTGAAGGTAGACTGTGAAACAGCAGCTATCGCCGTTTACGGTCAAACCTCGCCCATCGTTATCAGCGGCGGTTCAATTGAAATCTCTACTACTCTTCCCGGATGCATATTTATGATTTATGACAATGACGCAGATTCATTTGTTCCTTATATTCCCGATCTTTCGGACTATGAGGGCTTATATGAGCTTGTTGCAGGTGTTAATGCAGACGGCACAGACGCCGGGGAATATGATGCAGATCAGCTTTCCACATATAGATACTTTAAGCTTGAAGAGCACGTATGCGCTCCCACCATTGTTCCCGAGGTTAGCGCAGGATGTACCACCACGGGTAAGGAAGCATATTACCGTTGCGAATGCGGTAAGTGCTTTGAGGACGAAAACGGCGAAACCGAAATAGCAGATATTGACACCTGGGGCATTATTGATGAGCTTGGTCACGATTACGCAGACGCTACATGCACCGAGCCCAAGACCTGTAAGCGTACAGACTGTGGCGCTACTGAGGGTAACGCACTGGGTCACAGCTTTGGCACAGAATGGAAGACCGACGGAACAAATCACTGGAAGGAATGTGCTTGCGGTGAAAAATCCGAGGTTGCAGCACATAGCGGTGGCACAGCAACCTGTGTAGCTAAGGCTAAATGCTCCGTATGTAACGCTGAGCATGGCAGTCTTGCAGATCACAATTACAGCGAAGCAACCTGTACAGCTAAGGCTAAATGCTCCGTATGTAACGCTGAAACAGGCGAGCTTGCAGCTCATAAGTACAGCGAAGCAACCTGTACAGCTAAGGCTAAATGCTCTGTATGTAACGCAGAAACAGGCGAGCTTGCAGCTCACAAGTATAGCGAAGCTACTTGTACAGCTAAGGCTAAGTGCTCCGTATGTAACGCAGAAACAGGTGAGCTTAAGGCCCATAGCGGTGGCACAGCAACCTGTACAGCTAAGGCAAAGTGCTCTGTTTGTAACACAGAGTACGGTGAGCTTGCTGAGCATAAATACAGTGAGGCTACATGTACGGCTAAGGCTAAGTGCTCCGTATGTAACGCTGAAACAGGCGAGCTTGCTGAGCATAAGGATGCTAACTCAGACGGCAAGTGCGATGCTTGTGAATATACTATGTCCACACCTACTCCGGATCCCGATCCTAACGAGCCTGAGGATTCTAAGGACGGTCTTGGCACAGGCGCAATAATAGGTATTGCAGCCGGCTCAACTGCTGTGGCCGGTGTCGGTGGCTTTTCACTCTTCTGGTTCGTTATCAAGAAAAAGAGCCTTGCAGACCTTTTGGCAGTATTTAAGAAAAACTAACATTTAATATATAAAAAGACTTAAAGGCGTTTCGCCTTTAAGTCTTTTTTATCTCATTTTAATCTCTTTTATATATCTGTTTTCTATTACCCTATATGCAGGAAAATACTCATTTCGGTATATATCCGAATGGTGTACTGCTCCGTATCCCTGTTTTTCCCACTTCTCACAGGCACAATTAAATTCCTTTATGTCAAAGGGAAGAAGCTTATCTGCTATAAGCTGCTTTGCGATTTCAAGCTTTGTTTTTAAAGCGTCAATTCCCTGCTTTTCGCATTTTGCAGAAAGGAAGAAAAGCTCTCCTAATCGCTCAGCTGTAAGCTTTTCGCCAATGCAACCGAGATACACTCGGCTGTATTCTCCGTCAAGGATCTCAATTTCATCTATCCCTTTATTGTGAGGTGCGATTATTTCTGCCTTCAAATATTCAATAGCTTTTTCAAGGGAGGATACTGCATGCTCACACCCCATAGCACTTTGATGCAGCAGCTTAAAAAGATCGGCAAGCTGCATTTTGGGGTATTTATTGTAATGATATAAAATCAGCTCTTTTGTGTCCATAGCTATTCCTTACCTTTTCTTTTTATCTTTTCCACCACAGCCACAATCTCCACAGTCGCCACAGTCACAGCCGTCGCCACCGGATAATACGATTATAACTATCAGTCCGATTATGAGAAATGCGCCAAAGCCTCCAAAGGACACATCACGCAAAAGGCTTCTTTCCTCTTCGTCAACGGTAAAGCCGAGAACGATTGTGTAAAATACAGCAATCACGTGACAAAAAAGCGAAAAGGCATAGAAATCTCCACCACGTATGCACCAAAATACGACAGACGCAATTATAAGTCCTGTTTCAAGCACGGAAAGAATTACTATTACAGGATGCTTTATGCTTGGTAATAAGGTTAGGACAATACAAGCAATAAGCATTATAGCAATCGGCAAAAGGGTGGCAGGGGCAAGGTCGGTAATTTCGCTTGGCACACCCTTGACACAGTAGTAGCTGCTTGCCATAAAGCCCATACCTACTGCGCTTGATAAAATACTGAATATGTATAATAACCTTAGCTTAGCACCAAAAATATGAAAGGGTATAGCCACAGCGATAAAGCCTATGCCTATAGGAATACCCACCTCTCTTGTAAATAATGGGGCGCCAATATGTGTAAAGGCAGTAAATACTGTAACGGTAATTAAGAAAAATATAAGCGCCATTACAGGTCTTAGCCTTGAACGTAAAATACTCATAATATCACCTCTGTACATATAATAACACACATAAAGGGATATTTCAATAAAAATAAGGGCTAAAATCAGGAATTTTAGCCCGAATGTATGTTAGTTGGTTTACTTACATACAGATGTATAATATAAAAATATTCGTATTATGATAACATTTAAGCTACTGTAATTCTCTGTCTTAGAGCTTATTATACTGATATGACGAATTGAAGGTCTTAATTCCTTTATCATCATATAAAAAGGACACTTGTTAGGTGTCCTTAAAGTAGTTGTATTTCTTTTATTTCGCTTTCAGGCAATTCTTCTATACCGTAAGAAACTCTAATATCAATAAAATCATCTCCGCTATCATAATTGACTATCATTATAGAATATCCTTGTGTTGTAAAAACATCTT
>JAFTHF010000048.1 GCA_017457545.1 Clostridia bacterium | reverse complement strand
TCAATTACTTGAATCATATCAATATTATGAGCAAGAGCATATTCAAAGTCACGCTGGTCGTGAGAAGGAACAGCCATTACAGCACCTGTACCGTAGTTAGCAAGAACGAAATCACCGATAAACATTCTTACTTCCTTACCGTTTACAGGGTTAATACATGTAACTCCCTTAAGCTCACAGCCGGACTTTGTCTTGTTAAGCTCGGTTCTGTCCATATCGTTTTTCTTCAAGGTTTCGTCAATATAAGCCTGAACCTCGTCCTTATTTTCGATTCTGGGCATAAGCTCCTTAACTACATCGCCATCGGGAGCAAGAACCATAAATGTAATACCGTAAATTGTTTCAATACAGGTTGTAAAGATAGAAAATTCTCCGCCGCCAACTATCTGGAATTTAACCTCAACACCTGTGGACTTACCAATCCAGTTTTTCTGCATAAGCTTAGTGGATTCGGGCCAATCAATTTCCTCAAGGCCCTCTAAAAGCTCCTCGGCAAAGGCGGGCTGATTAATAACCCACTGCTTCATATTCTTTCTGATTACGGGGAAACCGCCTCTTTCGGACTTACCGTCGATAACCTCATCGTTAGAAAGAACTGTACCAAGCTCCTCACACCAGTTAACAGGCATATCGATATACTGTGCGTATCCGTCAAGGTAAAGCTGCTTGAATATCCACTGTGTCCATTTATAGAAATCAGGATCGCTAGTAGCAATCATTTTGCTCCAGTCATAGTCAAAACCAAGCTCCTTGAGCTGTTTTGAGAATGTTTTGATATTCTCCTGTGTAAAGCCGTTAGGATGGTTACCTGTATTTACAGCATACTGCTCTGCAGGGAGACCAAAGGAGTCATATCCCATAGGATGAAGAACGTTATAGCCCTGCATTCTCTTCATTCTTGATACAATATCAGTAGCTGTATATCCCTCGGGGTGACCTGCGTGAAGACCTACGCCTGACGGATATGGAAACATATCAAGTGCATAGAATTTAGGCTTGGAAAAATCCCAGACATCTGTCTTGAAGGTCTGATTCTTTTCCCAATATTCCTGCCATTTCTTTTCAATTGATAAAAAATCGTATCTCATTATGTGCCTCTCAAATTATGAATTCAAAATCTTATTAATATCAATCTCTTCACAGTCAGCCCAAAGTCTGTCAAGCTTATAGAAATCTCTTGCTTCCTCTGAGAAAATGTGAATAATTACGTCCTTACAGTCAAGCACCTTCCAGTCGTTACAGTCACTGCCCTCAAGTCTGATGTTTTCTACACCTGCAACACCAAGCTTATATTCAAGCTCGTCTGCAAGAGCCTTTATCTGTGTGCTTGAACGTCCGTTACAAATTACAAAGTAATCTGCAAGAATAGTTTTTGTATCTATCTTAAGAACCTTAATCTGCTCTGCCTTCTTTGTATCAAGAAGCTTTACGCTAAGCTCTGCAACCTTATCAGAGCCTGCACCAAGCAATACGCCCTCTTGAACCTCAAAAATGTTTTCCATAGGTCCTCCTTTATCTAAAGCAATTTTTGTTTTGAATAAAATAATTTCTTGTATCGTTGGAATTAAAGTCTATGGGTAAGCCCTCGTCTATCAGATTTTTGATTGTATAATCAAAGGATAAAATAAGAGTTTTACGCAAAATCTCAAATTTATCTTCCTTACCCTTCTTTAAATTCCCGTAAAAGTACCTTCTGAGCTTTTTACAATCCTTAAAGGTACGTGTTTTCTCTATATAATCGGCAAGGTAAATAAGAGCTTCAAATAAAGTCATACCAACTGTACCTGTGGTATGATGCTTAATTCCGTTATAAATTTCGTCATCGACGATTTCTTTGCCGAATTTTCTTCTTGCAAATTCACAGCCTGTCTTTGCATGAAGAAGCTTTGGAGCTATATTTTCTTTGTCGATTTCAATTCCGTATTCATCGCAAAGAGCTATTTGCTCATTTGTTTTAAGCTTTTTGGTGATATCGTGTAAAAGTCCACACAAGGCAAGCTTGTCGCACTTTTCGGGTAAATATATCTTGCCAAGCTCATATGCCTCAGCCTCTACTCCTAATGTGTGACTATATCTTTTTTCACCCTGTAAGTTCTTTACAGCCTCACGGATTTCTTCAATACCAACCATAAAATCACTCTTTTCTGTATAAACCGTTTTTTTCTATATACGAAAGCACCTCAGGTGTAAGTAAATCACTTACATTACCGTAGCCAATCTTTTCTCTGATTTCACTTGAGGAAAGCTCAATTGCATCATCATAAAGAAAGCAAACCTTCGCACCGAATTTTGATGTATATTCCTCTTTTTTAACCTTGATAGCCTCTGTAATTTCACTATCGTTTTCTCTTCTCATACAAACAATTATAGCATTTGAAAGAATGTAATCAGGTTTATACCATCTGTCAAGTGTTAAAAACATATCTGTTCCACACAAAAAATAGATTGTATCATTGCCCAAATCCTTAAAATGCCTTATTGTATCTGCTGTATAGCTTTTTCCCTGACGGGTAAGCTCCACATCGGAAATCTCAACGCAGCCCGAAACAGGTTCAAAGGCAATTTTACACATTTCAAAGCGTGTCAAAGCATCCACAGTAGATACTCTGGTTTTATGAGGAGGTATAAAGGTAGGAATAACATACATTTTGTCAACCTTATAGGAATTTAAAAAATTTCTACAAGCCTGTATGTGTCCTATGTGAGGGGGATCAAAGGTCCCCCCATAGATACATATTGTCATCTTATATTTCTCAAATCAATCTTTCTGTTCTTTTCCTGTGATGAAACCTTGAAAAGAACGATTTTTGTTCCGATTGTCTGTACAACCTCAGCGCCTGTCTTTTCAGCAATAGTATTTGCTACATCTCTCATAGGATCGGGACAGGTTTCAAGAAGTTTAATTTTAATTAATTCCCTTGCCTCAAGCGCATTATTCAGCTGAAAACAGATTTCGTCGCTGATACCACCCTTACCAATCTGGAAAATAGTATCTAGATTAGTTGCAAGAGATTTTAAATATGCTCTCTGCTTACTTGTCATTTCAATACCTTTTTAAGCTCATCAAGGAAGTGCTTCATTGCGACACCTCTATGGCTTACTTCATTCTTCTTTGATAATTCTACCTCTGCAAAGGTTTTTCCAAAGGGCTCATAGTAAAATAACGGATCATAGCCAAAGCCTTTGTCGCCGTGTCTTTCACGCAGAATCTGTCCATAGCATTCGCCTCTTACAACAAAATCCTTGGAATGATCGGGAAATACACAGGCAACGGCACAAACATACTTTGCTGTTCTGTTAGACTCATTTTCAAGCTTCTTTAGGATGAGATCATTATTATCCTCATCATCACCGCCTGAATATCTTGCAGAATATATACCGGGCTCCCACTTAAGAGCCTCAACACACATGCCTGAATCATCTGCAACGCCTATATATCCGTACTTTGCGGGAACAGATGCCTTGGCTATAGCATTTTCCTCAAAGGTAGTACCGTTTTCTTCAATTTCACCGTGAAAGCCTATATCATCAAGAGATAAAACATCAATATCTCCGCCTAAAGCTTCACTAATAAGCTTTTTAAGCTCGTGAATCTTCTTTTTATTACGTGATGCTAAAACAATTTTAGTCATAGCTTACTCAAACAACGCATTGATAAAATCGTTAGCGTTGAATTTCTCCATATCATCGATTTGTTCGCCTACGCCAATGAATTTAACT
>JAFTHF010000047.1 GCA_017457545.1 Clostridia bacterium | reverse complement strand
GAAGAGCACTGGGGCTGTTGGGTAATCAATAAGTCCTCTGATACATGGTACGATGTAACTAATTACACAGTTACAGTTCCTAAGGAAACAAATCCCGTTGACTTCATTACAAAGTTGGATAAAGATGATAAACCTATCACAGATACACTTAACGGTGTTACATTTGATAAGCTTGTTATTACATTTGTAAGCTCCAAGGGTAACTGCACAAAGCTTGGCGAAATCAAGATCGGTACACACGTATGTGTATATGATGACAGCCTTGCTGAGTTTGGTACAAGAGTAGAAAACGATCCTTGTAAGTATGTATTCTCTAAGGAGAATGCTTCTAAGGTAGTTTGCCGTGAGTGCGGCGCAGCAGCTCTTACAGCTGAAGACGGCACAATCACAATGGATCTCCACAACTATAAGGAAACAGTTGATGAAGACGGTAATGTAGTATATGACTACGAATATCACAAGAACGCAAAGAAGGTAGATCCTACATGTGGTAAGGATGGTTCCATCACACTTACATGCTTGAATTCTTGCGAGAACAAGGCAGATCCCGTTTATAAGAGATATACAAAGAAGGTTGATGGCAAGGATGTTCCCGTTTATGGTGCTAACAACCAGCAGCTTTACCTCGGTAAGGACGGCAAGGGCTACGACGGTACAGAAATTACTGACTGGACCACAATCGAAATTGAAAAGTATAACACAAAGGCTTGTCCTGATACAATTGTTAAGGTTCTTGAGGCAACAGGCGAACATAAGAATGCAGTTTCCACAGTACGTATAGGTAAGTATCCTAACTGTGGTGCTACAGGTACAGCATACGTTATTTGTACAGATTGCAAGCAGAGAGTTGACATTAAGACAGTTGACGATTTGCTCGGCATGAAGCTCGCTGCTGATATCGTTGATATCAACGGTGTTGCAGTTCTCAAGAAGGGCGCTACAATCACATATAAGGAAGATAAGGATGATCCTGCGAAGACAGTTGACGATATCGCTACTATCGAAAATATGCTCCTCGCTAAGGCAGGCGGTATCCTTACAATTGATATCGCTTACACTGAGGAAAATACAGGTAAGGCATTTACAGTTAGATATACTCTCCAGAACAACGATAAGGACGTTCTCGCAGTTACTTCTGCAGTAGCTCTTCCCAGCGGTTACCACAAGATGGGTTACAAGACAGCTGTTGCTTCTACATACACATCTCACGGTGTTGAGGGTGCTTACTGTACAACATGTGGTACAGAGTTCCACAATGTTACAAGAGAAGCAGAACTCCTCGTTCCTAACGCTAAGCTCAGAACACTCGGCTTCTCACTCAGAACAGCTGAATTCGAAGGCTTGAGAGGTACATTCACACTCAATAACGAAGTAATCAAGGGCATGCAGGCTAACGGTTACAACGTAAGAATTTGGGTAGTTGTTACTAACGAAGCAGGCGTTTCTAAGGAAATTCAGGTTTACGGTGCAGGTTCTAACGCTTGGGTTGCTCTCGACGGTAAGTTCTCCGTTGTAGTTAAGGGCGGCACAGCTGATGAAGTTTACACATTCTCCTACAAGATCGTTGTTGACGACTCCGAGGGTACAGCTGAAAACGTTGTTGAACTTGGTAAGTCCAGCGTTGCTGAAGTTAAAGCAGCTCAGTAATTAAACTGATATAATAAAAAACCACCGAGCAATCGGTGGTTTTTTTATGATTATGCCTTCACCTTAAATGGAAACTAACGTAATGTAATACAATAAAAAGCCTTCACCTAGAGGGGAAAGTGTCACTATCTTTAAATCACTTTTTATATCAAATGAATTGATTTATTATTTAAAATATGATACAATTATAAAAACATCTGTTTGGAGATTTTATAATGAAGCATGTTTATATATATACAGACGGCTCCTGTAAGTGTAATCCCGGTCCCGGAGGCTGGTGCGCTATTTTAGTGTACGGCAAGGCAGAAAAGGTTATAAGCGGTGGGGAGCCTGAAACAACTAATAACAGAATGGAATTAACAGCCATTATAGAGGCATTAAAGGCGCTTAAGGAAAGATGTAGGGTTACACTCACATCG
>JAFTHF010000046.1 GCA_017457545.1 Clostridia bacterium | reverse complement strand
TGGAATGAGGTCGCAGAGCTTGGCGCCGCAACCGTAATCGGCTGTGATGCGCATGCGCCCAGGCGAGTTGCCGATAAGGAAGAAATAAGCACCGCCAAATCATTCCTTGAAAAAAAGGGAATAAACGTGCTTGAAAAAATAGAGCTTGTTAAGCCATTTTAGTTTGCTTTCCTTAATTTAATAAAATACGTACTGATCAAAAGAGGGTATCTCAAGTTCAAAAAACTTGAGATACCCTCGAATGCGTTAAGGGGATAGGGGGAGCCCGAGCGAAAAATTTCGTTCTTGGAGGCGTGAGGCATACAAAGGTATGTCGAGCCTCGAAAACGGAAATAGAAAATGACTCTAATTTAGTGGGGAAATTCGAAGAATTTCAACCTTATGTACTAATTTATTTGCTCATTTATTGATTTTGAGCTTTTTATTCTTTTTCAGTCATTTTCGCTTGCGCCGGGATGCGCCAGCCCCTGATTTTTCTTTAGAGATTGTTCCAGGTATATGTTGCTTCGCTATCGGAATCGACTACCGTAGTGCCATTACCCATAGAAACGACCGTTACTGTAAGAGAGGATATTTCGCTGAACTTCTTACCTCCAAGCATTTCGCTGTCGAACGTGATGCTTGCAGTCTTAGTGGTGAAGTATCCTTCAATAACTACACCGTCTACAGTGATATACACTTTATAGCCGAATGCGCCGTCGACCGCATCCCATTCGAGATAGCCATCCTGACCGAGTGAGAAGGAGGCAACGCCTGTCGAAGCGAGAAGTGTAAGCTTGTATCTGTCGTTATTACCCGTTGTCTGAGATGTGAGGCAATATTCCTTATTTGCATTGAACAGACCTCCAAGCACAGCAACACCTATCTTATATTCGCCTGTGGAATTCGGTGTAAAGCTAAATTCCACCTTGCCCGATGAATTGACAGTTATATCGTCACGGCTGATGCTATGCTCGGTGCCGCCGATATAAACGGTATATCCGTTCGCATAATCAACAGGTGTAATTTCAACGATAATCTTACCGTCCTTTGTATATTGCTCTTTGTTGTAGGAATATGTGAATTCGGGTGATGCAAGCTGTATCGTGATTTGCTTTTCCTCCGCAGGCTTCGCATCTATCGTGCTTCTGCCTCCGTCACCGATTGCCTCAACGGTGATTTTATATTCGCCAACCTTTGTAAAGAGTCCCTTAGGAGCCCATACGTACGTTTTATCGGTTTCGTGTGAGAAGGTTTCCATAATCACACCGTCAACCTTAATTGCGTAGCTTACAGCACGTGCCACGGCATTCCACTGATAGCCGTTCTCTGTTCTGGATATCTTTGGAGTTGCAAGCTTATAAACGGTTACGGTATCCGACGGCTCGGAATTAACGTACCTCTCGCCGTCGCCTATTGCAATTACTCTGAACTCATACTCCATACCGCCTTCAAGATAGGAAATCTGCATTGACGTACCGCTCTTCTCTCCGTTGTAGGCAACATTCTGCGAGTTTGTTACTCTGTAACCCGGAACGAAGGACTGCGTATTTATATTTGAGGGCGCATTCCAGAAAATCTGTGTGTTATTGAAGGGTGCATTACCGAAGGTGGGCTTCGCAAGCTTAACGAAATTAAAGGTATCACTCGCCTTTGAGGTCATATAATATATGTTACCCTGCCATTCGTTCGCCGTTGCTGTGGCGTGAATAGTTGTGCCTTGCTCACTTATACGGTTGCTGACATTACCGAGGTCGGTTACGGGAGCGGCGCTTCCCTCATCGTTATCGAACACAACCATATAGGAGCGAGCGCCTGTTACAGCAGAAATATTAAGATGACCCTCGTCCTGTCCCTCAAAGTTTATGGTAATCTTTGCAGGAGCGTCAAGTCTTACAACACGAAGCGCAGGAGCGTAGTTGGACGGAAGAACGTCACTGCCGTTTCCTTCAGCGCAAACCGATACGTCATATCCGCCCGCATTCAAGATGTTGCCAAGATTAAACGTAGTTTCGTTAGTCGTGTAGCCGTTAAGCTTTGCGCCTGTGCTGATATAATAGCCGTGCGCACCGTTTACGGTTTCGTAGGAAAAGTTATATCCTGACATATTGAGATTGGTGGGAGCCGCAAGAACTGTGATATAGAACGAGTTGGCGTCCTCTGTAAGAGAGTCAAGAACTGCTCTTGAATTGCTCACATCGGTAAAGCCGATAGCCTTAACGTAATAGCTGAAGCTCTGCTCCTCTATTACCGAGCTGTCAACAACGTTACCAACGCTGAATACAGGACTGTTTTGCTTAATAAGAGAGGTTCCGTCACGGAAGATCTCATACTCTCTGGCACCGCTTACGGAACGGAAGCGTGCCGTAAATCCGTAGGTGATATCTATAGAATTACTCGTTATGTATCCGGCACCGTCTGCCTCGGGAGAAGCAAGTCTGCATACCGAGAAGGGCTTTGAACGCTGTGAATCGTAGGTATTATCCTGATTTGCCGCCGCAAGCGCCTGTACCTCAACGGTGTATTCGCCTGCCTCTAAGAATGCCTCGGCTATCGCACGCTCATTTTCGGAGAGATTATATGCATCTACGTCACCATTAGGACGTGTTATATATACCTTATAGCCGGCTGCGCCGTCTACACCGTCCCAATAGCAGTTATTCATAGCTGTACCGTCGGGCTTATATGCGCTGTTCCACATTATGATGGGTCTTGAAAGGATTTTAACCGTCTGCTCTGTCGACCAGCTCGAGAAATAGACTGTATCGGTAGAGGTGGGGATAACGGATATACGGCATTCGCTGCCCGCTACAAGTCCCTTATACTCACGCTCCTCTGCCGAGAAGGTTTCGCTGAGGATGTTTCCGTTCACCTTGACCTTATATCCCTCGGCACCCGAAACGGCATCCCAGACAACCACTCCCTCAACGACACGAACTCCTGTTACCGGGGAGAGATATACGAATCTCTTGGTAGCGGAGGGGGCGCCGCTGACTGTGGAGCTACCGTTGCCGATAGCTCTGATGCTAACCTCAAAGTTCTGATTTTCAGCATCGAATATGTACTTTGTTCCCGAATTTGCCTCGGCAACTATCTGACCGTTCACTGTTATTTCGTAGGCGTGTGCGTTCTGGAGTGTGGGCCAACGCAATGCGCCATCGGTGTA
>JAFTHF010000045.1 GCA_017457545.1 Clostridia bacterium | reverse complement strand
TATGATGCTATTGGCTCGGCTATAACCTTTAAGCTGGCATAATAGCCATTTTTGGACTGGTTAGCCCAGGAACCGTTTAATTGATATGTGTGAAGCATCTCATCAGGCGCAAGGTAATATATGGGGTCATCACCTGTAAGAGTAATAATTACACTGTCTCCCAATTCCTCTATAACTGAATTATCTCCACTTGCGCTTTCACCGGTTACTGTATCCGTAATTGTAAATGATTTTGAGCTTCCGTTAATAGGATTGCCCTTTATAACCTGAACTGTAAGCACAAATGTAAGCTTCATAGTTGTATTTGTATCATTCATTACCTTGATTTCAACATTTTCCAATGTATCAAGAGTAAAGCCGTCCGTATTAGCCGGGTCATCGCTACCCCAAAGGGAGCTGCTTGTTCCGCCGTCAGCATTATCAACAACATATGTATCCGAGCCAACTACGGAGTTTTTGGGGAAATGAACCTGAACTGCATTGCCACTGCTATTTGTAATATATTTTGCGTTGAATTCTACCGTTATTAGTGGCAAAATCATACACAAAAGGCACAAAATAATGGAAACGGTGGTAATTTTTCGTGACATTAACCCACCTCCCGAATCTGTGAGGCAACTAAATCATATCCAACAATATAGTCCTCGGGAAACTGATTTGCTTCTACGACAGAAAAAACTATCACACTATATTTCTTGGTTTCACCGGGATAAAGAGCTCCGTCAAGTGTAGGTAATACTCCCTCCGAGTACTCCGTATAGTCAGCATCTCCGGGATGCTTAACATAAGCGCAGCCAGCAGAAAAGGCGGTGCCTGTTTCACTCAAATCCTGAGAGGTTCCGATGGGACACGCAAAGAATGTATTGCTAAGAGCCTTTGTCCCTCTTAGTGCCAAATTCAAGCTGTACTCATATGCTACCTCACTTTCGGTAGCACTTATGATAATATCAACAGCAACTGCATAGGCCCTTTCGCTATTTGCGAATGCAATACCAGATACCTCTTGATACTTATATTTAGTGGGGTCTGCTGCATCATCTGAAGCATTTATTTCACATTTAATACCTGCAATGCTGGCGCTATTATCCTTATTATCATCGGATATAAATTTGCCAAACATTCCAAAAACAAAGTAGATTGTGATTACTACAAGTAATATCAAAACAAGGGCTGCTGATAAGATATTCAATTTAAATTTAGAACTCTTGATAGCAAATTCCCCCTAATCTATTTTTTTCTTTCCTCTTTAATACGTTCAATTTCTCTACGTATTTCTTCTATTTTTTCATCCTGCTCATCCTTTTCATCCTTTTCTTTAGAATAGGATTTGAAAAGAAGGAATACAGCAAGCATAAGGACAAGGATTGCAACAGCGGGAGTTTTTATAAAGCTTATAATCTTTCCAAGCCCACCGATGCTAAAGGCTACTCTGCCCTTGACATTTTTGATGCTGATTGGCTCATCATCAGAGTTATTTGCCGTACCACGTGTCGTTATTTTATCACCGTCAATCTTAACGACCTCATGAACAATAAGCATTCCCTTGGACTGGTATACAACCAAATCTCCAAGCTCAATTGTCTTATCCTTGACTACTACTATTACATCATCAACAGATAATTCAGGCTCCATACTGCCTGACATTACCACGCCT
>JAFTHF010000044.1 GCA_017457545.1 Clostridia bacterium | reverse complement strand
TTTCAAGTAAATTTTCTCTTGATATTTTTAGGTACTTGTGCTATAATATATGTTGGAAATTTATGTGTACATAAAAGGAGACGTATCTTATGGAAAAATATTTGGAATGTGGTGCTATAACCAGAATACATGGCTTAGCAGGAGCCTTGGTTGTAAACCATTATTGCGATTCATATGAGGTATTTGCTCAGCTTAAAAATGTATACATAAAAACATCCTTAGGATATGAAAAGAAAAAGGTTAAAAAAATTTCACCCTACAAGGTGGGCGCTTTGCTCATGCTTGATGGAGTAACTGATGTCGATGAGGCTATGAAATACCGTGGAAAAACCTTATATGCTGATAGAGATGATCTTAAGAAAGACGAAGATTCATTCTTTATTGTTGATCTTATAGGCCTACCCGTATGCGATTACAATACAAAGGAAAAATACGGTGTGCTTGGTGAGGTGGCAAACTACGGTGCGCAAGACGTTTATGTGATTAAGCGCGATGGAAAGACTGATGCGTACATCCCTGCTATACCCGAATTTGTGAAGAGCATTTCACTTGAGGAAGGAATTTTTATAACACCTATTGAGGGAATGATAGAATGAGATTTGATATTTTAACTCTTTTTCCTGAACAGATAAACGCTGTACTTGGTGAAAGCATTATGGGTAGAGCTCAAAAAAATGGGCTGATTTCCGTTAATGCACACAACATCAGGGACTATACATTAAACAAGCACAGAAAGGTGGACGATACACCGTACGGAGGTGGTAAGGGCATGCTGATGGCTACACAGCCCATATACGATTGCTACTTGTCTGTCAAGTCTTCTCTACCTGAAGGAAAAACAAGAACTGTCTATATGTCACCCAGAGGACGAATTTTCAATCATAGTATTGCAAAGGAGCTTTCACAATACGATAATCTTATAATTCTTTGCGGTCACTATGAGGGTGTCGACCAAAGAGTTCTGGATGAAATAATTGATGAGGAAATATCTATCGGGGATTACGTTCTGACAGGCGGTGAGCTACCTGCATGTATACTTGTAGATGCTGTATCAAGACTTCTTGACGGAGTTTTATCTGATGAAATATGCCATGAGGATGAAAGCATAGCATCAGGCCTTCTGGAATATCCTCAGTATACAAGACCTCCGATTTTCAACGGTAAGGAGGTTCCCGAGGTGCTTCTTAGCGGTCACCATGGAAACATAGATAAATGGAGACTTGAAAAATCTCTTGAATTAACAAAGGAGCGTCGACCGGATTTATATGAAAAATATATGATCGAGCACCCTCCTGTTGAAAAGAAAAAACGCAAAAGCAAATCTACGCAGTAATGCGTATTCACTATTAAACTGGTATTGGATGTGATTGATTGGAAAACAAACAGATTAAAAATACATCACAGGCTACAAAGTCAAAGTTTGAACGCGCTTCGTCGTGGGCTTTAGCCAAGGTGAGAGGAAGCTTCGTAGGTAAGTTTTTTACTTCATATGAAAAAGCAAACAAGTCTTATATAAGCAAAACAAAAGGTCTTAAAAATCAAGGTAATAAGCATAAAACCAGACGCAAGGTATCCAAAATTTTTGAAAATAGCTTCTTTGTTAATTTGGTACCTAAAATAACAAGCTTTCTTTTACGTACATCCTTGCGCGATTACGGAATAATAATGATTAGTATGGGTATTTTTATGTCTATTCTTTACCCAATACGCAGCTTTGTAACCATTCTCGATGTACCCTTTGAATCCTTTATTATGGGTCTGATTCTCGCAGGCTGCTCTATCCCATTGCTTTTTTCAGCAAAAAGCTATGCATCAGGTGTATTGTCAAGCAGACTTGTAAGCTTCATTTTCTTCCAATGTCTAGGCTTAAAAGCTGACAATTTCCGTTTAGCAAATGAACAAACCACGCACACGTCCTCTAACATTTCCTTTTTTGTAGGAATGTTTATGGGCATAATATCATATTTTGCAAGTCCGTCCTTTATTCTTATAGCCTTACTTGTTTTACTGCTAGGCTATGCAGTTCTGACAACACCAGAATCAGGTATCGTTGTGTTGCTTTTTGCAATTCCGTTTATTTCCATTGATTTGTTTATTTTAATGACAATTTATGTGGATATATGCTACATTATTAAGTATATCATAGGTAAAAGAACATTGAAATTTGAGCTGTTCGATATTGCAATTTCAGCTATAATGCTTATGATTGTTATCAGCTATGCTTTCTGCCTTGACCACAGAACATCCCTTGTTCCCACACTTATTAATGCAGCCCTTGTTCTCTGCTACTTTGCGGTTTCAAATCTAATAAGATCAAAACAATGGTTTACACGTTGCCTTGTTTCCTTAACGCTATCTGTAACTCTGGCATCTGTTATTGGAATTGTCCAGTTTATACTTAAGGAGCTTAAGGTGATTGTACCTAATTTTGATGCGTTTTCATCAATCAATGAACGCATAACATCTACATTCTACAATCCGGATGTATTTGCGATATACTTGTGCGCAATTGTTCCATTTATACTTTTATTCATCTTTTCGGGTAATAGAGCAATGTCACGTATTTACGGTGTATTTTCACTGGCACTTGTTATAACGTGCATTATTCTTAATCAATCCAAGGCAGCACTTATTGCTGTAATAGTAGAAATGCTGCTCTTCCTAATAATCTACAATAAAAACTTTATATACCTTGCAATGGTTGCTGCGGTGGCAATTCCAATTTTCCACTACACCTTACCTGCAGATATGCTTGCTTTAATAAATAGCTTTGGAAAAAGTGCTGAATTGACTTCTCCCTCAACTGCTATTATTAACAGGACTACGTGGCAAATTTTTAAAAGATTTCCTTTCGGTATCGGCTTCGGTGAAAATAATTTTGCTGAGGCTTTGGACAGAGTAAATCTTGATTTAAACGGTGCTACAGATCTTGGAAGCATTTACAGACAGCTGCTTATATCATCAGGAATTCTTGGAATAATTATTTTAACCGCATTCTCTATTCTATTTTTAATCCTTGCCTTTACCCTTTGCGCAAAGGCAAAAAATAAGCATAGAAGAATTAATGGCGCAGCAGGATTTGTCTCTATTATCGGTATATTTGTTTCCGGTATTTTCTGCTACTCACTTAAATCAAGCGAGCTTGTATTTATTTCATTTATTGCAATAGCGCTTACCTTCTCTTACTACAAAATTGAAAGAGAGCTTGATAAGCCTACAAGTGTTTACGTAGATATCACATCTGCAAGTGTTGATATAGAAATACCTGCCGAATTTACAAAAAACACAACTCCTAAGAGAAAATATGTACATGCTCCTATAAAGAAGAAATCAAAGGCTCAGATCAAACGAAATCCCTTTGATGAGCTTATGAACAGTAATGAATTCATACGCATAGTTGATGATAATACGGAGGTTGGCGATGATTAAAGCTCGTAAAGACAAAAAAACCGTATTTAACATAATTGATATTATTATCATTGCAATTTTTATTATTTTTCTTTCCTATTTTATATATTCATATGTTTTAGGTAATAGTTTGTATAATATTGGAGCTGAGGAAGTACAGCTGGAATATAATCTGCGTCTTGACAAGGTAAAGGCTTCGTATTGCAACAATATTAAAGAAGGCGATATCATAAAAACCTCAGACGGTAAGCTGGTGCTTGGAAGAGTTGTTTCATCCACATCAGAAATTTCTGACGATGGAATGTCCTATACTGTGTATGTAACTGTTCAAGCTGATGCTTATATGCGTAAAAGCTCAATATTTAATATTCAAAATCAAAAGCTTAAGCCTGATATGGATATTTCAATTCGATTTCCAAACTATTCTCCGCACAGTGCGGTAATCACAGACATTAAGGTGGTTTAAATGTTTATAGACAAGGTTAAAATTTATGTAAAGGCAGGTAACGGTGGTAACGGTTGCGTTTCCTTCAGACGTGAAAAGTACGTTGCCAAGGGTGGACCTGACGGCGTTGACGGCGGTCACGGCGGTAATGTGGTATTCCACATCGACAAGGGCTCCAACACATTACTTTCCTTCCGTTATAAAAGAAAATTCGTTGCCGAAAACGGCGGTGACGGCGCAGGCGCCAAGTTCCATGGTAAAAATGGCGCTGATATAATTGTAAATGTTCCCGAGGGTACTCTTATCAAGGATGCAGAATCGGGCAAAATACTTAAGGATATGTCCGACTGCGAGGATTGGGTATGCGCCAAGGGTGGACGTGGTGGCTGGGGTAATAAGCACTTTGCAACACCCACAAGACAGATACCCATGTTTGCAAAAAGCGGTACAAAGGGTCAGGAATGGGAGCTTACTCTTGAGCTTAAAATGCTTGCAGATGTAGGACGTGTTGGCTTGCCAAGTGCAGGAAAATCCTCTCTCTTAGCAGCTGTAAGCGATGCAAGACCCAAGATTGCAGACTATCACTTCACTACTCTCTCACCAAATCTCGGTGTGGTTAATGTACGTGACGGACATGGCTTTGTAATGGCTGATATTCCCGGTCTTATCGAGGGTGCATCAGACGGTGCAGGTCTTGGACATGCATTCCTTCGCCACGTTGAAAGATGCAGATTGCTTCTTCAGGTGGTTGATATTTCCTGTATTGAGGGAAGAAATCCCATTGATGATATTGTAACAATTGATACCGAGCTTGAGAAATTCTCTCCAGAGCTTGCATCCCGTCCCAGAATTGTAGTTGCAAATAAGGTTGACTCACTTGACAAAGATCTGGTTGATGTTGACGCATTTGAAAGCTATATTAAGGAACGTGGCTGGGAGCTTATATACATTTCTGCCTACACAGGAGAAAATACAGATGAGCTTGTAAAAATGGTTGACGACAGACTGCTTGACCTTCCTCCACTTACTATTTATGAGGCTGATTATGAGCCTGAGGATAAGTACCTTAGTGGCGATGACCATGAGGTTACTATCACCCGTGATGACAAGGGAGTTTACGTGGTTGAGGGCGAATGGCTGTTTAACCTTGTAGGTCAGGTAAACTTTGAGGACAGAGAGTCACTTATGTTCTTCCAGCGTGTGCTTTTGAAGAGTGGAACTATTGATAAGCTTCGTGAAGCAGGCTGTAAGGATGGAGACACTGTTTCTATGTACGATTTTGAATTTGATTTTGTAACTTAAGAGGTAACTATGAAATTAAATATTGGCTGCCACCTCTCTGTTTCGGGAGGATATGAAAAAATGGGCAAAGATGCCCTTTCCGTCGGCGCAAACACCTTTCAGTTTTTCACACGAAATCCCCGTGGCGGATCATTTAAAATGCCTACCGATGAGGATATTGCAGGTCTTAACAAAATAATGGCAGAAAACAATTTCTGTCCCATTATTGCCCATGCGCCTTATACAATGAATCCCTGCGGTGCTGACGAGGAGCTTCGTAACTACACCAAGGATACTATGACACAGGATATTAAGCTGCTTGAAAAAATAAACAGCGCATATTACAACTTTCATCCGGGCTCTCACGTTTCTCAGGGTGTAGAGGTTGGTATTGAAAAAACTGCCGACACCGTTAATCACATCTCACAGTTTGCCGAAAAAACCTTTATTCTTATCGAAACTATGTCAGGAAAAGGCTCGGAAATCGGCAAAACCTTTGAGGAAATCAGGGAAATAATTGACAGATGCGAAAAAAAGTCTATTGTTGGCGTATGCCTTGACACCTGTCATGTACATGACGGTGGCTATGATATCGGCGCTGACCCTGATAAGGTGCTTACAAAATTTGACAAGGTTATCGGTCTTAATTATCTTAAGGCTATCCACCTAAATGACAGTAAAAATCCTTTAAGTGCACACAAGGACCGTCACGAAAAGATTGGCGACGGATTCCTTGGAATTGAAGCAATTACAAGAATTATTACTCATCCTGTTATCGCTTCTCTTCCTATCTGCCTTGAAACTCCCAACGAGCTTGAGGGCTATGCACGTGAGATTGCATTACTTAAAGAAATATTTTATAAGTAAAAAGAGTGCCGTTCGGCACTCTTTTTTATTTTTCTATTCTTGAAAATAAAATTCCAAAATCTTTGGGCAAGCTTTCCGCCTTGTAGTTCTGCGCTCTCCAATCCTTAGATAGTCCAAGCCAGCGAATAACCTTTTCAGATGAAAACGGAAGAAATGGCTGCAATAAAATTGCTAAATTGCCAATCAGATATGTGCAATTATAAATTGTATCCTTACATTTTTCTATATCGTTGCTTCTTGTTTTCCAAGGCTCACAAGAATCATAATACTTATTTCCATAGCGAACAAGTTCAAAAATACTTTCTAGAGCATCCTTAAAATTGCCCTTTACTATTTTCTTGCCAATATTATCGTAATAATAATCAACCTTTTCTTTAATTTCATCATTTGGTGTAATGCTTTCAAAACTGTTGTTTAAATACTTTATAGCAAAAGCAAGGGTGCGGTTTACCAAATTACCCCAAGCGCCAACCAATTCTGAATTGTTTTGCTCTATAAATTCTCTGTTTGAGAAATCAGTATCGCGTTTTTCGGGACCGTTAACTATAAAGAAATATCTTATTGCATCGGGGTTATATTCATTCGCGAGGTCTTTTGCTAAGATTGACCAGTTTTCACTTTTAGAAATTTTTCTACCCTCCAATGTTAAATGCTCGCTTGAAATAATTTCATCAGGAAGCCTTAAACCTTCGCCATGAGCGAGTAACAATGCAGGCAAAATAATAGTGTGGAATGGGATATTGTCCTTACCGTGAACGTAATAGTGTCTTGCATTTTCGCCATATACCTCTGTGAAAGGTATATTTCTCTCCTCACAAAGTCTTGCAGTTGCAGAAAGATAACCAAGCACATTTTCCGCCCAAATGTAAATTTTCTTACTTTCGTAATTATCCTTTGGCACATCAATTCCCCAATCCAAATCACGGGTAATAGCCCTGTCGCGAAGTCCTTCGTTTATATATTTTCTTGTAAATGATATAGCATTTTTTCTCCAATTATAATGGCTTTCCAACAATTCGTTAAGCTCATTTTCAAGCTTGGATATCAGAAGAAAAATCTGTTTTGTTTCTCCAAATAAAAGCTCTGTTTCACATTCAGAGCATTTCGCTTCCAAAACGGACTCAGCATCAAGAACCGTACCGCAATATCCACATTGATCAGCTTGTGTTTTCTTACCACAATATGGGCAAATTCCAACTACAAGTCTATCTGTCAAAACCTTTTGACAGGTTGGACAAAACGCCTGTTTTACCGTTCTTTCCTCAATATAATTACCTTCATACAGCTTTCTATGAAAATCCCTTACAAATTCTTTGTGGTAATTATCAGTTGTTTTGCTATACAAATCATAAGAAAATCCCAACTTTTTAAATACCTCACAAAATTCGTTGTGGTATTTGTCGGAAATTTCAAGAGGAGACACGCACTCCTGCTTTGCTCTAATGGTTATAGGTGTTCCGTTGCAATCGCTACCAGAAACGTAAAATACATTTTCTCCCTTTGCTCTGTAATAACGGGCTACAATATCTCCGGGAAGAAGCGCCGATAAATGCCCGATATGGAGCGATCCGTTTGCATACGGCCACGCTCCGCCGATTACAATGTTTGTCATAATAAAAACCTCATTTCTAGTTTAGTTTAGTAACACTTTTTCTTGTTAAGAAATAAAAAAACACTCTCACCCCCTGACTAATCAAAAGGGACGAGAGCATAACTCACGTGTTACCACCCTATTTCACCTACCCCTCGCAGCAGTAGGCCTTATCAAGTTCGGATAGGAAATGATCTATCGAAACTTTATCGCTATCACGGGCGAACCCGATGCAGCCTAATCATTCTGACTCGGTGCATAGCTCGGAGACCAGGTTCGGCAAGGTTGTCTTTATCCATTCTCAGCGCATCTATAAGATGATGGATTTCTCTGTAAAAGCCTAATTTGCTTACTCTTTCTCGTCATTGCTGTTGCAATTATATTATCACATTTGTTTTAATTTGTCAATAAGAAATAAAAAATTACTTTAAAAGTAAAAACGCAGCAATAAAGCTGCGTTTTTCTAAAGTAAAGGTGCGAAGATGCGTACAAGAGAACGGACAAGACGGGCGAAAATATTTGTTTTCAGATCTTCCTTTTTTATTTCCTCACTCTTTTCAAGAGTTTCGGAGATATCCCTGTAAATATCCTCTATACAATCTGCATTATAGAGCCACACACCGTTTTCAAAATGGTGAACAAGGCTTCTGTAATCCAGATTAATTGTGCTTACCATTGCGTATTTACCGTCGGACACTACAGTTTTTGCGTGGATAAAGCCGGGGGTATACTCATATATCTTAACACCTGCATTTATAAGACGAGAATAAAAGCTGCGTGTCATACTGAAAACAAGCTTTTTGTCGGGTATGTGAGGTGTGATAATACGCACGTCAACACCCTTTATTGCTGTATTTTCAATAGCTGTGCAAAGCTCATTGTCGATTATGAGATATGGTGTTGTAATATACACATATTCTGTGGCAGATGCAAGGATATTCTGAATTGCGCTTTTACCTACACGTCTGTCATACAATGGTCTTGGACCGTCACCGAAGGGGATAACATATCCATTTGCCTCAACCTTATGTGCCGGGTAAATATCCTTATGGGGAGATTTCAGTTCCTTGAAATTAATGCCGAAATCGGTTAAAAACAGCTCGGTAAGTCCACATACAGCCACACCCTCAAGACGTATTCCGACATCCTTCCAATGACCGAATTTTACTATTTCATTTATATATTCGTCCGCAATATTTACTCCACCTGTATAGCCGATATAGCCGTCAATAACCATTATTTTTCTGTGGCTGCGATTATTGAACTCGCTATCTGCCTGTCCCTTTAGACGTGAAAACGGCGTTGCCAGAATTCCACAGCCTGCAAGGATTTTTGCGTAGTTACCCGGTAAGGTATTCATACACCCTACATCGTCGTAAAGTACACGTACGTCTATGCCCTTTTGAGCCTTTTTCTTAAGAATTTCAAGAATAGAATCCCAGAATTTACCCTCTTCAATTATGAAATACTCAAGATAGATAAACTTTTCTGCCTTTTCAAGGTCCGAAAGCATGCTTTCGTGCATCCTTTCACCTGAAGGAAAATATCTTTGAGAGGTGCTTTTATAAAGGTGTGAGCCTGAAATATCGCAAAGCATTTTTGCTTGATTAAACGACACAGGGTCGGTTTTTTTAAGCTCTGCCATTATTTCTGTATCGTCTCTTTCCTGCTTATACTCCTTAAGGTCATTTAGGCGCTTGATATACTTTTTTTGTAGCTTTCTTGAATAGAAGATAAGATACAGCATAAATCCTGCTATGGGCAGAATCAATACAAATAAAAGCCATGGAATTTTATAGTCCGGATTATCGTTAGATGCTATAATTTTAATTACGCATACAATTTCTGTTACCCAACACAAAAGATAAAAGTAAGGGACAAAATAACAGAGCGCTACCACTACACCGATTATAGATATTATTTCAAAGACCGTTATAAGCATAGCAAAAATATATCGTACGGGAATATAACTGACCTCTCGCTCTATTTCCTTATTACCCGCCTTATATTTATATGTTCTTTTCATAATTGCTCCTTTAAAGGGAAATAGAGGCACACCTGTGCCTCTTTTTTAATTATTCCTTGTTAGCCTTTGTGGACTTAGCAAATTCGATGCGCTCGTTAGCTGCTGCTGTTCTTTCCTTAGCTGCTGCAATCTGCTCATCTCTTTCCTTCTGCATAAGCTGCTGTCTGCCTGACGGAGACATCTTA
>JAFTHF010000043.1 GCA_017457545.1 Clostridia bacterium | reverse complement strand
GGGTTTGGGCTTAGCCCATTTTGCATTTGACCAGACAAATGCGATGCTCGCACTTAGCGGTATTTTTCAAATTCTCCGCTAAGAACATCACCCATTATGCTCGGGATTTTTATTTTGTACGGTGGAATTTTGTCATATACTGTCATATTATGATATTGAGCGTAATGCTCAAAAGGAGAATAATATGAAATTTGACTCAACCTACAAAAATTCCCGTAGGGCAGATTATGAGCAGTTTGCAAGATTCATAAACGGTCAGAATATGACAAGAGAATCTGACAAGGCTGTGCCCACAATGGCATATGAGCCTACTGCGAATAAACGTCCTATCGGAATGGTATATGGCGAAAGCCAGGAATGGAAAAGCATTTTTGATATAGAGCTTGGTCTTACCAAGGGAACTATTTTTGAGGAGCTTGATTTACCCTTTAATAAATCAAGCTGCAACGGTGGAAGGAGCTGCAGAGGATGATAATGGCTAACAGAGATAAAATGATGAAGCAGCTGCAGGCATATTCCTTCGCTGCCCACGATGCCCTTTTATATCTGGATTCTCATCCCGATTCTAAGGCTGCGCTTGAATATTACAACAAAAATAAAAAGCTGGAAAGAAGAGCAATGCAGGAATACGAGGCACACTTCGGTCCTGTAAGAGCTCCCGAGGAATCATCCTCCTGGATGTGGACAAAAGGCCCTTGGCCCTGGCAGCTTGAAACGGATATAAAGGAGTAAGCTATGTGGCAGTACGAGAAAAAATTACAGTACCCTGTTAAGATAAAAAACCCCAATCAAAAGTATGCACAGATTATAGTCAGCCAGCTTGGTGGTCCGGACGGAGAAATCGGAGCATCCTTGCGTTATCTTACTCAAAGAATAGCTATGCCTTACTCCGAAATTACAGGTATTTTAACGGATATAGGCACAGAGGAGCTTGCCCATGTTGAAATGGTAAGCGCCATACTTTATCAGCTTACAAGGAATTTGAAGCAGGATGAAATTGCAAACAGTAGCTTTGCTACCTACTTTGTAGATCATACAACCGGTATTTACCCGGTTGCAGCTAGCGGATATCCCTATTCTGCAGCTCAGTTCCAGTCGAAGGGCGATGTCCTTACGGATTTACACGAGGATTTGGCAGCTGAGCAGAAGGCAAGAACAACCTACGATAATATACTTCGTTTGGTTGACGACCCCGATGTATGCGATGCCATAAAATTCTTAAGGGCAAGAGAAATAGTACACTATCAGCGCTTTGCCGAGGCACTTGGTATTGCTCAGGATAAGATGAACTATAAGAACTTCTACGGATATAACCCTGCATTTGATAAATAATTAAAAAACGGCAAAGACTTTCTTTGCCGTTTTAAATTTTTATTTTAAGGCAAACTAAAGCTTGGAGGGATAATTATGGACCCGATATCCGAGTTTTATTTTATAAGGACAGTTTACTTTATTCTTATCAAGAAGGGAATTATAAAGGTTTTTATGATTTTGATTCTTATGCTTAAAAATGCAGAGTGGAAAAAATAGTTTAATATTTAATATAATATAATTGACAAGAAAGAAAAAAAGTGATAGAATGAAACGTATAATCTTGCGACCTGATTTTATTACTGACAAAGGAGACGGAAGGCATGAAAAAAGCGATTATTATTCCCAACACCTTAAAGGAAAAAAGTGTGGAATTTGCGCCACGTGCGGCGACTTTTTTAAAAAATAATGGCTATGATGCGGAAATAGTTACAGCTATCCCCGAAAAGTGCAAGGCATCCTTTGCTGTTGTACTCGGTGGAGACGGAACCATACTTCGCGCTGCCCGTCAGCTTTACGGTAAAAGCATTCCTATTTTTGGCATTAACTACGGCAATCTCGGTTACCTTACCGAGTGCAGCTCCGAGGATGCCGAGGAGGGACTTACAAAGCTTGTCAACGGTGAATACCGTATTGAAAGCAGAATGATGCTTGAGGGTGAGATTGTACGTGACGGAAAATCTGTTGTATCCTTTATTGCTCTTAATGAGGTATGCGCATACCGTGCTACTCTTATGCATGCACTTTCCGCTGAGCTTAAAATAAACGGAAAGCATACGGAAACCGTTCGTGGCGACGGACTTATTATTGCCACTCCCACAGGCTCTACATCCTATAATCTTTCTGCAGGAGGACCTATTCTTACTCCTACATCAAGAAATATTGTAATTACACCTGTTGCAGCTCACACCTTGTCTAATCCATCGATTGTTACTGACGGAGCAGATGTAGCATCTGTGACTGTTTCCTT
Organism: Clostridia bacterium; assembly: GCA_017457545.1. Next base: position 6,523 of record JAFTHF010000043.1, on the reverse strand, counting down.
CGGCTCTCCCGACGATACGGGACACGCATATTTAGAGGTGGATGGATACGAAAGATATGAGCTTTGTGACAAGGATGTTATCAATGTAAGATGCGCTAAGCACGAGGCGAAGATTATCAAGGTTACAGATAAAAGCTTTTACCAGATTTTAAGAGAAAAGCTTTACAAAATAGATTAATACATAGAGGCGTTATGTTTGAAATTTTAAAGAAGAAGGCTTTAAACCCTACAGTTACTCTTATGGAAATTTATGCTCCGAGAGTAGCAAAAAAGGCTGAGCCCGGTCAGTTTATAATTCTTCGTACCGATGAGGACGGAGAAAGAATTCCCTTGACCATTGCCGATTACGACAGAGAAAAGGGAAGCATTACAATTATTTTTCAGATAGTTGGGGCTACCACAGAGAAGCTTAATCATATGAATGAGGGTGATTGCCTTCACGATTTTGTAGGCCCTCTTGGCAGAGCTACTCATACAGATGGACTTAAAAAGGTATGCGTGGTAGGTGGTGGCGTTGGCTGCGCTATTGCGTATCCCGTTGCTAAAAAGCTTCACTCTCTCGGCTGTCAGGTTCATACAGTTACAGGATTCAGGACTAAGGAGCTTGTAATTCTTGAGGACGAATTCAGAGCAGTATCGGATAAGATGCTTCTTATGACCGATGATGGCTCCGCAGGTAATAAGGGTCTTGTTACAGAGGCATTAAAGAACCTTATCGAAGATGGAGAAGAGTACGATGAGGTTATTACTATAGGACCTCTTGTTATGATGAAGTTCGTTTGTGCGCTTACAAAGGAATACGGTATTAAAACCGTAGCGTCAATGAACCCCATTATGATAGACGGTACAGGAATGTGCGGTGGCTGTCGCTTAAGCGTTGGTGGTAAGACTGTATTTGCCTGTGTTGACGGTCCTGAGTTTGACGGACATCTTATTGATTTTGATGAGGCAATTTCCCGTTCGGATATGTATAAGTCCTTTGAACGCAAAAAACATGAAAGCACCTGTAACCTCTTTAATAAGGAGGCAGAGTAATGGCTAATATGTCACTTATTAAAAATCCCATGCCAACTCAGCTGCCCGAAATAAGAAATTCGAACTTTGAAGAGGTGGCACTTGGCTACACAGCCGAAATGGCAATCAATGAGGCGCAAAGATGCCTTAACTGTAAGCACAAGCCTTGCGTTAGCGGTTGTCCCGTTAAAATACATATCCCTGCATTTATCAGCGAGGTTGCAAAGGGCAATTTTGAGGAGGCATACAATATTTTAAGCCTCCAGACCTCATTACCTGCTGTCTGCGGACGTGTGTGCCCACAGGAAAATCAGTGTGAGGGAAAATGTGTTCGCGGTATTAAGGGTGAAAGCGTTGCTATCGGTAGACTTGAACGCTTTGTGGCTGACTACCATAACGCAAATTCACATAAAAAACAGACACTCCCCCCACAAAATGGACATAAGGTGGCGGTTATCGGCTCAGGCCCTGCAGGTCTTAGCTGTGCCTCTGACCTTGCAAAAAAAGGCTATAAGGTAACAATTTTTGAGGCTCTTCATCTTGCAGGTGGCGTTTTGGTGTACGGAATTCCCGAGTTCCGTCTTCCCAAGGCTATTGTAAGAAAGGAAATTGACGGACTTAAGGAGCTTGGTGTTGAAATCTGTGTAAACACCGTAGTAGGAAGAACAGTTTCTATTGATGAGCTTATGGATGAGGAGGGCTATGAGGCCGTATTTATCGGCACAGGCGCAGGTCTTCCCAAATTTATGAATATACCGGGTGAAAACCTTAAGGGTGTATATTCTGCAAACGAGTTTTTAACAAGAATAAATCTTATGAAGGCATACCGTGACGGTAGCGACACACCTATTCAGCACGCAAAATGCGTTGCTGTAGTCGGTGGTGGTAATGTTGCTATGGATGCTGCAAGATGTGCAAAGCGACTTGGGGCAGAGGTTTATATTGTATACAGACGTGGCATGGAGGAGCTTCCCGCAAGACGTGAGGAGGTTGAGCATGCTATGGAGGAGGGTATAATTTTCAAGACCCTGACTAACCCTACAGAAATTCTCGGATATTACAACAAGGATAACAAAAGGGACGAAAAAAACGGTACCGTATGTGGAATTAAGTGCGTAGAAATGGAGCTTGGGGAGGCTGATGCCTCCGGCAGACGCCGTCCTATTGTAAAGGAAAACAGCGAATTTACAATAGATGCTGACTGTGTTATTATGGCTCTTGGTACATCGCCAAATCCTCTTATCAAGGATACAACAGATAACCTTGCTACTGAAAAATGGGGTGGCATCAGCGCTGACGAGTCAGGACGTACCTCAAGAGAGGGTGTATTTGCAGGAGGCGATGCCGTAACAGGCGCTGCTACTGTAATTTTGGCTATGGGCGCAGGAAAAACTGCGGCAAGTGCCATTGATGAGTACATAAAAAGCAAATAAACCCCACCACGTGTGGATAATTTGAAGGGAAGACGGAAAAACGTCTTCCTTTTTGCGTTGTAGTGTACAAAAATCAATACAGCGCTTAAATTTTTATTATTGCAAAAGCTTTTAAAATATGTTATAATGTATGCGTATGTGATTATATTAGGGAGGATTTGCTATGAAAATAGGACTTTTAGGCTTTGGCTCAATGGGTAAAACTCATACCTACTGCGCAAAAAATCTTAAATTCTTTTTTGATACAGATATGGATGTGGAAATTGCAGCTGTTTGTACAAGAAGCATTGAAACTGCAAAGCGTGCTGCGGAAAAGTACGGCATTCCCACATATACAGCAAATGAGGACGATATAATTAATGACGATACAATAGATGCTATTGATATCTGTACACCAAATATTTACCATTATGAAACAGCAAAAAAGGCGATTTTAAAGGGTAAGCATATTTACTGTGAAAAGCCCCTTGCAGTTACCTATGATGAGGCGTGTGAGCTTGCCAAGCTTGCAAAGGAGCATAAGGTTAAGGCGCAAATAGTTTTTAACAATCGCTTTCTTGCCCCGATTCTCCGTGCTAAGCAGATTATTGAAAACGGAGAAATCGGTACTATTCTTTCCTTTGAGGGCAAGTACCTTCATTCAAGCGCAACGGATGTAAATAAAAACGCAGGCTGGAAGCAGAACAGTGATATTTGTGGAGGCGGAGTTTTATTTGACCTTGGCTCTCACATAATTGACCTTATTTACTACCTTTGCGGAAGCTTTGAAAGCGTAATCGGCAAAAGCCAGATTGCCTATCCCGTAAGAAAGGGTATGAAGGGTGAAGAATGGAAGACTAACGCAGATGAGGCATTTTATATAATTGCCAAGCTTGAATGTGGTGCTGTGGGTACTATTGAGGTAAGCAAGATTGCAGTTGGTGCAAACGATGACCTTTCCTTCCGTATCAGCGGTGAGGACGGCTCTATTCGTTTTAATCTTATGGACCCCAATTTCTTGGAGCTTTACACAAATGACAGAAAAGCCGCACCCTACGGTGGAGAAAGAGGCTATACAAAAATCGAGTGTGTCAACAGATACGAGGCACCCGGTGGTATATTCCCGGGCATTAAGGCTCCTGTGGGCTGGCTGCGTGGACATATTGGCAGCTTCTTCGCATTCTGTGATTCTGTTGTAAACAACAAAAAGACCTGTCCTGATTTTGAAGACGGTGCATACGTACAGAAAATTATGGAATGTGCGTATAAGTCGGACAGAAGGGGCAAGGAGATAAAAATCTGAGGAGAGTGTATGATTAAAATCGGTCTTTGTGGCTCAAGTGGCTCAGGCAAGGGATACGTGTCAAAAAAATTCAAGTCCTACGGGGTTGAATATATTGATACCGACAGAGTGTATGAAAATATTGCAATCGGTGGCTCTGCCTGTGTAAATGAGCTATGTGCATTTTTTGGAGACGAAATAGTTTCACCTGACGGCTCTCTTAACAGAAAGGAGCTTGCAAAAAGGGTTTTCGAGGGAGATAATGCATCTCAGCGACTTAAGCTTCTTAACAGAATCACTCATAAATATATAAGAGAGGACACAGAAAGAATCTTAAGGGAAAATGAGGAAAAGGGAGTTGTCGCTACAATAATAGATGCTCCCGTGCTTTTTGAAAGTGGATTTGACAGCTTATGCGATGTAACCGTTTGCGTTACTGCACCCACCGAGCTTAAGCTTGAAAGAATACTTAAAAGAGATAACATTCCTTTAGCAAAGGCAAAGGCAAGGCTGGACAGTCAGCTGCCCGATCATATTCTAAGGGAAAAATGCAATTACGAAATCGTTAATAACGATGACGGCAATCTTGATAATGAAATACTTAAGGTCATAAAATCCTTGGGTATTGTTTAAAACGATAAACTTAGGGAAACCGAGGAATATAATAAAAATTAACATAGGGTAAGATAGCTTACCATAAAGGAGGACAAAATGGAAAAGGAAAAGACAATGGAAGAACTTCTTAAGGAGAAGCTTTTCTACAAGAAAAAGAACACATTCTCAGTTGAGGACGAGGGCTACTTTGAGACTGTAAAAAATTATGCTGAGAATTACAAGGCATACCTTGATAAATCAAAGACAGAGCGTGAGGCAGTAACTGTAAGCATCGAAATGCTTAAGGAGGCAGGCTTTGAGGAGTATAAGCTTGGTGGTGAAATCAAGGTAGGTGGCAAGTACTACTTCAACAACAGAGACAAGAGCCTTTATGCATTTGCAGTAGGCACAGAAAATATTGAAAACGGTGTAAGAATCTGCGCAGCTCATATTGACTCACCCAGACTTGATTTGAAGCAGCATCCTCTCTATGAGCAGGAGGGCTTTGCATATCTTAAGACACACTACTACGGCGGAGTAAGAAAGTATCAGTGGATCACAATTCCCCTTGCCCTTCACGGTGTAGTTACAAAGATGAACGGCGAAAAGGTTAATGTAGTTATCGGTGAGGACGAAAACGATCCTGTATTCTGCATTACAGACCTTCTCCCCCACCTTGGAAGAGAGCAGTCACAGAAGCCCCTTGGCACAGCATTTACAGGAGAGGGTCTTAATCTCCTTATCGGCTCTCAGCCCTATGGCAAATGTGATGAGGCTGTTAAGCTTAATATGCTTAAGCTTCTTAACGAAAAGTACGATATCTGCGAAAGCGACTTTATGAGCGCTGAGCTTATGGCAGTTCCTGCAGCTAAGGCTAAGGACCTTGGCCTTGACAGATCTATGATTGCTGCATACGGCCACGATGACAGAGTATGCGCATATCCCGCACTTACAGCTCTTATGGAAAATAAGGACAGCGTACATACAGTAATGTGCGTTCTCGCTGATAAGGAGGAGGTTGGCTCCGACGGTGTAAGCGGTATGCAGTGTAGCCTTCTTGTAGACCTTATTGATGAAATGGGTAAGCAGCTTAATGCTAATGCAAACGTAATCAGAGCTAACTCTATGTGTCTCTCTGCAGACGTTAATGCAGGCTTTGACCCCATGTATCCCGAGGTGTTTGAAAAGCGTAACTGCGCTATTGTAAACTGTGGTGTTGTTATGTCCAAGTACACAGGCTCAGGCGGAAAGGGTGGCACAAGTGATGCAAGTGCAGAGTTTGTAGCGTTCGTTCGCAACATCTTTGCTGAAAACGGTGTTATCTGGCAGACAGCAGAGCTTGGTAAGGTAGACGTAGGCGGTGGCGGAACAGTTGCTAAGTACGTTGCTAACCAGAACATTACAACAGTTGACGTAGGTGTTCCCGTGCTTTCAATGCACGCTCCTATGGAGGTTATCTCAAAGAATGACCTTTATGAAACACATAAGGCATTCTGTGCATTCTGCAAATAATAAATAAAGGATAGGGTGTATTATGGATATTTTTGAAAGACTTTACAGCTTTGGCTTAGTTCCCGTAATCAAAATTACAGATAAGGAAAAGGCAGTCCCCTTGGCTAAGGCACTTGCCGACGGTGGTCTTAACTGTGCAGAAATCACATTCAGAACAGCGTGTGCTAAGGAAGCTATTGCTGAAATTACAAAGGCACTTCCCGATATGCTTGTAGGTGCAGGCACAGTTCTCACACCTGAGCAGGTTGATGAGGCTATGGAGGCAGGCGCTAAGTTTATTGTCAGCCCCGGTCTTAACCCCAGAGTAGTTAAATACTGTATTGAACAGAATATTCCCATTCTCCCCGGCTGTGCTATTCCCAGCGAGGTGGAGCAGGCTATAGAGCTTGGACTTAAGGCGGTTAAGTTCTTCCCTGCAGAGGCTGCAGGTGGACTTAATATGATAAAGTCCATGAGTGCGCCCTACGGAAATATTAAATTTATGCCCACAGGTGGCATCAACGAGGAAAATATGCTTGCATATCTCTCCTTTGATAAGATTATTGCTTGCGGTGGCAGCTTTATGGTTAAGGACTCTCTTATCGAGGCAGGTAAGTTTGATGAAATCACAGCTCTTACAAGAAGCGCTGTATTCAAGATGCTTGGCTTTAAGATGGTACACGTAGGCATCAACTGCGAAAATAAAGAGGAGGCAACCCGTGGCGCCAAG
>JAFTHF010000042.1 GCA_017457545.1 Clostridia bacterium | reverse complement strand
TGAGTATATTCAAACTCGTCCCACACAGGTGTTGATGTGGCGAAAATCACATTTGGTGTGATTTTTTTAAGTATTCTTGCAATACGTGTGCAATCGCTTATATATTCTTCCTCGGTTGTAAAGGTTCCGTCACCGAAAAGCTCGGTTGCGTCCCAAAGACCGTTATTCCAATGGATAATGTCGGCATCCTTTAAAAGCTCTGCCCAATCGAAAAGTCCACGTAGGGTGTACTTTGTAAATCTACAGTTGTCCTCAGGCTGACAAACCTCATATTCGTCCTTAAGCATTTCAGGTACCTTGGTGCCGTAGCCCCAAAGTCTTATAGAATCCCCAAGTAAAACTACCTTTTTCATTCTTTATCTCCTTTACACAGCTCATAAATCGGGCAAATGTTACATTTTGGATTTTTTGCGGTGCAGTATTCTCTGCCGAAAAGCACCATTCTGTGACAGAAATCGCTTTGCTCTGACGGCTCTATAAGGGCTGACATTATCCTTTCTGTCTTAAGGGGGTCCTTTTGTCCCTCCTTGTACATACCGAATCTGCCGCAAATACGCATACAGTGAGTATCGGCAACTATTGCCGGCTTATGGTATAAATCGCCAAGAAGCAAATTTGCTATTTTTCTGCCCACACCCTCAAACTTAAGAAGCTCCTCCATGTTATCGGGGATAACTCCGTTATAATCATTAATCAGTCGGTTCATAGATGCCTTAATAGAGCTTGCCTTCATTTTGTAAAGTCCACAGGGCTTAACAAGTCTCTCTATCTCCTCAATAGGTGCATCGGCAAGAGACTTCGCCGTGGGATACTCTTTAAAAAGGTCACGGCACACAATATTAACTCTTTCGTCTGTGCATTGAGCGCTGAGTCTGCCCATTACAAGCAGCTTCCAGCCCTCGCCCTCATACTCAAGAGAGCAAAGGGCAGACGGATATATTTCCTTTAATGCGTGTACAATGGCACTAATCTTTTCTTTTTTCTGCTTTTGTGTCAAAATCACACACTCCCCTCGGTTTTCATGATAATTCTATACCGAATTCATCCTTTAAAATTTCTATAAGTTTGCATAGAGGTAAGCCTACGATGTTGTAAAAATCCCCCTCTATTCTGCTGACAAAGGAGCCTGCCATCTCCTGTATTCCGTATGCTCCTGCCTTGTCAAGAGGCTGCCATACGTCCACATATTTTTCGATTTCTTTGTCAGTAAGCTCTCTCATATATACGGTAGAGGATACTGCCTCGGAATATACCTTATCCCTTGTGCGTACAGAAATTCCGCTTACAACAAGATGGGCGCATCCCGACATCATTTTAAGCATTCTTATGGCATTTTCTCTTGTCTTCGGCTTACCGAGAAGCTCACCGTTAATAAGAACTACGGTATCACTACCTATTATAACCTCATCGTCAGCCATATTAACTGCCATCGCCTTGCGCTCCGCAAGGATTTTCGGCACTACGTCAAGAGGTGTGTTCTCATCATAGCTTTCATCGGCATCTGACACTCTTATATCAAAGTCATCGCATACAAGGGACAAAATTTCCTTTCTTCTCGGTGACTTCGACGCTAATACTATCTTCATTTTACTTAATCCTTTTTATTTTCCTGTCTGTAGCAAGACCCTGCTTATATGCGTTTATTACCTGCTCACATTGCTCCCTTGTTTCGCTTGAAAAGATAAAATGGTGTGAAAAATCACGTAACGTATCCATTTTTTCTGCCATATAAATGGGAACGCTGTTATAAATTACATTCCTATGTCCGAATATTCCCTCTGCATAGAAGGACGCACCCATTCTGTCTACAAGATGGGTCCTACACCTTTCGCAGCCTGCTGTATCTTTAATAATGCATTTATGCGTAGTCATTACAGGAATGTTTCCGTATACAATTATGGCGTTGCCTGCCATATCTGCACATTGACGTAATGTAAGCTCGGGAGAAAGAATAACCGTATCAAAGCCTACAAAACGTAAATAATCAACACAGGGTCGGTTAAACACATTAAATCTGTAGTCAGCTGTTATTTCAAAACCGTGCTTTTTTACTCGTTCTATCTGTCCTATGTTGGTTATAAGAGCATACTTTACTCCGTCTCGTCTTGCAAGCATAAGCTTTTCTTCAATTCTGTCCCATTCTCTGTCAAGAATTACGGGAGGAAGCTGTATTCCGTTTGCCCCACAGTCGCTTTCGTATCTGTCAGCATACACGTATACCCTATCAAAATAAGACACGTCCTTGGGGATTTGCTCTGTTTTTGAGAAGGAAGCGCTTCTTAAAAAGGGCTTTTTATATCTTTGATAGGTTGCAGAATATTTTGCCTCTATACTTTCTCTTTTGGGAGCAAAAAGCTTATCTGCTGCCTCACGTCTCATTGCGTTAAGGGAGGAGACGCGAACCATTATATTTTCACTTTTTTCGATTTCCACCTTGTCTGCCTCAAATGGAGTATTACCAAGCTTTACAAGGCTCTTTTTAAGGTCATCCTCACTCATAGGAGCGTTGATTGCCCTCTCTACTGTGTCACCGTAAACGGTAACACTTTCATTTTCTGCCTTAAGCGTCAGCTCTGCCTTTTCTCCCTCAATAAAGCGAGCGTACATATCAACCTCGACCTTAGGCAGAGTAATGGGTCTTTCCTCAATGCTTCTTGACTGCTCCTTATTCTCCTCGGAGCGAATGCCAAGCATAGATGAATTTATATTTTTGGTAAAATACCCGTCGCTAAAGCCCTGACGTGAGAAAAGACGGCTAAGCTCATCTCTTTCACCCTTGGTGGCATTTCTTTTTTCATCAAGCATACGGCGATAGCTTGATGATACTCCATAGACGTAGGACGCACTCTTCATTCTTCCCTCAATTTTAAGGGAGGTAACTCCTAAATTACAAATCTCGCTTATGTGATTTGAAAGTGACATATCCTTAAGGCTTAAGGGATAGCCCTGCTTATTTCCTATCCTGTAGGGCAATCGGCAAGGCTGAGCGCATTCGCCTCTGTTACCGCTTCTGCCACCCATTGCGTAGCTCATAAGACATTGACCGGAAACTGACATACAGTGAGCGCCGTGAATAAACATTTCTGTTTCTGCATCTGTATTTTTACAGATGTATTCAAGGCTTTCTCTGTCAAGCTCTCTTGCCACAACTACTCTTTTACACCCATTTAAAAATAAAAACCCAACACCGTCAAGATTGTGAACGGTGCACTGGGTACTGGCGTGTATCTCAAAATCGGGAAAATGCTTTTTAATAAGGCTCATTACTCCAAGGTCGGACACAATAAGAGCATCTGCCCCCGACTTATAAAGTGAGCCCACATAGGAAAGAAGCGTATCAAGCTCTCTTTCGTAAATTGCAATATTAAGAGTTATATACACCTTTACCCCGTGGATATGGCAAAGCCTTATCGCTTCCCTTGCCTCATCAAGAGTAAAATTGCCTGCTCTTATTCTCGCATTAAAAAGGTCAGTGCCGAAGTATACGGCATCTGCGCCACCGGAAATTGCGGCATAAAGGGCTTCCTTATCCCCTGCGGGACAAAGAAGCTCCGGTATGTATCTCTTATCTTCCATTTTGTCTAAGCTTTGCCTGAAGCTCTTCATTTTCTCTCTTAAGTCTGTTTACGTTTACCTGATAAAGTGCAATCTGCGCCTCAAGATTCTTAAGCTTCTTTTCATCGCTTTCACAGGTGCTGTAAAAGTCCATAGCGCAGAAAATAGCAGCCTCTACCAAGGAGCAGTTTCTCTGATTGCGTGTCATTTCATAAATTCTGTCATTTACTGCCTGAGCAATGGAATCAACATATTCCTTGCCCTCCTCAGACACGATGCCAAGCTTAATGCCTGCTATATCAACATAAAATTTTTCCTTCATAGATATTTCCTTTCCAAACCACTTGAATTTTTATTCGCATAATGCTATTATATATAAAAATAAATGCATACGCAAATATTGGTCCATGCGACCTTAATTTTATTATATATTATTGCGAATTTATATTCAAGCGAATTTTGAAATTTTTTTGGAGAATTATTATGAACGGTATTAAAGGATGTAAAAGAATAGTAATTAAGGTAGGTACATCTACCCTTACATATCAGAACGGCGCACTCAACTTAAGAAGAATTGAAGCTCTTGTGCGCACTATTTCCGACTTCAAAAATGCAGGACATGAGGTAATTATAGTGTCATCAGGCGCTGTAGGTGCAGGCTATGCGAAGCTTGGGCTTGACATTTATCCCGACACCCTTGCAAAAAAGCAGGCTTGCGCTGCTGTGGGTCAGAGCCAGCTTATGAAAATTTATGAAAATTTCTTTGCCGAGTACGGCCATACCGTTGCCCAGATTCTTATGACTAAGGATGTAATTGACAACCCTCACCGACTTGAGCTTGTTAAAAACACATTCCACACCCTTATTTCCATGAAATGTATTCCCATTGTAAACGAAAACGACTCCGTTTCCAGTGAGGAAATGCAGTTTGGCGGTAACGATACTCTTTCTGCATATGTTGGTATTGTATCAGATGCCGATATTATTATTAACCTCAGCGATATTGACGGTCTTTACGATAAGGACCCACGCAAAAATCCAGATGCCAAGCTTATTGACAGAGTTGAGGACATTAACGATGAGATTCGCTCCTATGCCGGCGGTGCAGGTACAAAGCGTGGTACAGGCGGTATGATTGCAAAAATCAAGGCAGCATCCATTGCTACAAATATGGGTATTCCCATGATGATTATAAACGGTCAGGACCCATTTATTCTTTATGAAATACTTGACGGCAAGCATGTAGGTACATATTTTGCCGGAAGAAAGGATACAAAATGAGCACATTTGATGCAGTAAAGATATTATGCGATAATGCAAGAATAGCCTCTCGCACCTTGGCCTTAAAGTCAGGCAAGGAAAGAAACGGTGTGCTTCTTTGCATTGCAGATGCTTTAAGAGAAAATAAGGCTGAAATAATTGAAGCAAATAAAATAGATATTGAAAATGCAAAATCAAACGGCATGAAGGAGTCAATGCAGGACCGTCTTATGCTTAATGAGGGCAGAATTGAGGATATTGCCAAGGCTATTACAAAAATTGCTGACCTTGGCGACCCAATCGGTACAGGCGAAATATTTACACGTCCAAACGGCCTTGAAATTCATAAGACCTGTGTACCCCTCGGAGTTGTAGCTATGATTTATGAGGCACGTCCTAACGTTACGCCCGATGCAGCATCTCTTTGCTTAAAGAGTGGTAATGCTGTTATTCTTCGTGGTGGCAAGGAGGCAATCAACTCAAATAAATGCGTGGTTAACATTATAAGACGCACCTTAAATAGCTGCGGATTTGATGAGAACTGCGTTACTCTTATTGAGGATACAAGCCGTGAAAGCTCCACTGCTCTTATGAAAATGCGTGGGGGAGTGGATGTTTTAATACCAAGAGGCGGCAAGGGACTTATTAACAGCGTGGTGGAAAATTCCACCGTTCCCGTAATTGAAACAGGTGCCGGCAACTGCCACCTTTACGTTGATGAAAGCGCTAAGATGGATATTGCTCTTTCCGTGGCAATCAATGCAAAATGCTCCCGTCCCTCTGTATGCAATGCAATTGAAACAGTCCTTGTGCATAGAAGCGTGGCTGAGGAATTTTTAACTAAATTCTATGAATCAACAAGATATTGCTCCCTTGAATTCCGTGGCTGTGCTGACACATTAAGAATACTTAAGGGTATTACTGAGGCAACAGAGGAGGACTACAATACAGAATACGATGACTATATTGTATCCGTTAAGGTTGTTGACTCTATTTACGATGCCATTGAGCATATAAGAAAATATTCCACAGGTCATAGCGAAGCTATCATTACTGAAAATTCCCGTAATGCAGACCTGTTTACAAGCGCAATCGACTCCTGCTCTCTCTATGTAAACGCATCTACAAGATTTACCGATGGCGGTGAGTTTGGCTTAGGCGCAGAAATCGGCATTTCCACACAGAAGCTCCATGTAAGAGGTCCTATGGGACTTAGCGCACTTACAACTACAAAATACATTATTAAGGGTGACGGTCATACAAGATGAAGGAAGTAATTTTATGTAAATATGGCGAGGTCGTTCTGAAGGGTGCAAATCGTTCCGACTTTGAGGCCAAAATGATTAAGGATTTAAAAAATCGTGCCAGACGTGTCGGTAATTTTGGAATTTTCTACTCTCAGAGCACAGTTTTTATAGAGCCTCTTGATGAGGATAGCATTGATAAGATTGACGAAATGTATGAGGAGGCAAAGCACGTTTTCGGCTTTGTCGGAATCACACGTGCTGCCGCTTGCGCAAAGGATATGGACGAAATTCTTCGTGTGGTTAAGGAATATATCCCCACACGCTTAAACGGCTGTAAAACCTTTAAGGCTGATGCTAAGCGCTCCGATAAGCGCTTCCCCTTATCCTCACCCCAAATTGCAGGTGAGGTAGGTGCTGCTGTCCTTGAGGCAACAGGTGGCAGAGTTAAGGTTGACCTTTACAACCCCGATATAGTTGTTCGTGTTGAGGTGCGTGAAAAGGAGGCATACATTCACGCAGGACAGGAAAAGGGCGCAGGTGGTATTCCCTACGGCTCCAGCGGACGTGGACTTCTTCTCCTTTCCGGAGGTATTGATTCCCCTGTTGCAGGCTTTATGATGGCAAAGCGTGGTGTTCAGCTTGAGGCTATCCATTTTGAGTCCTTCCCCTACACCTCCGAAAGAGCAAAGGAAAAGGTGCTTGAGCTTGCGAAAATTCTTACAGATTATACAACAAAAATAAGAGTTCACATTATTTCCCTGACTCATATTCAGGAAATGATAAGAGATAACTGCGATGAGGACTATTTTACTCTTCTCTTGCGTAGATATATGATGGCGCTTTCGGTTAAGCTTGCTCACGATTATGACTGTGATGCCATTATCACAGGTGAAAGCCTTGGTCAGGTGGCAAGTCAGACAATGAAGGCAATTAATGTAACCAACGCTATGTCGGATATCCCTGTTTACCGTCCTCTTATCGGTATGGATAAGGACGAAATTATCCAGATTTCAAGAAGAATCGGCGCTTACGATACATCTATTCTTCCCTATGAGGATTGCTGTACTGTATTTACACCAAAGCATCCAAGAACACGTCCTGAGCTTGACAAGGTTATAGCTGAGGAAAACAAGCTTGATTTTAATGCTCTTGTTGAAGAGGCATACGCTACAAGAGAGTGGGTTGTAATAAAGCCTGACAGCACAAATATATAAATTCTTGACAAATAATCTTTTATATGGTAAAATAAAATCAGAAAACAGAGGTGATACTAATGGCAGAAAAGGAATTTATCACTCTTTTTGACGAGGACGATACAGAAAGAGATTACGAGGTAATTGATAAATGCGATATTGACGGCGCTACCTATTTTGCCGTTACTCCCGCAGAATACTATGTGCTTAAAAGAGTTAAGACAAGTAAAAAGGAAGATACCTTTGTAAGCGTTGAGGGTGATGAGCTTGATAAGGTCTTTAAGATTTTCGATAAGCGACTCAACACTATTGACCACGATAAAAAATAAATAGAAATACTCCTGCTTAGTGCGTGATAAGGCGATGTATTCGACCTACAAGATAAAATTGGAGTTCAATATCCAACAGTGGGATGCAGACCTCCCGTGCTATCTCTCTTAATGAGGCTTTTGCCGGTCAGATAGATGCGG
>JAFTHF010000354.1 GCA_017457545.1 Clostridia bacterium | reverse complement strand
TACCAAAAATGACTATGAGCCTATAAATGTAAAGCAGGGATATACAGCCTGCTGTACTCTTGTGCTTGATGAAAATAACGTAATAACAGCTGATACAACCATTAAAAATGTTCTTGAGCAGTACGGAATAAATGTATGCCTCATAAGAGAGGAATCCATCATTTTAAAGGGCTATAATAAGGGCTTTATCGGTGGTGCAAGTGGGAAAATAAACGACAAAATTTGCTTTTTCGGCAATCCTGAGAAGCTTGATAGCTACCGTGAAATCAAGAAGTCTTTAAATGATTTAAAGCTGACAGAAATTTCAATTATGTCGGGGGATGTGTACGATTTTGGCGGAATTAAGCTTATATAGAGGTAAAATCACTCATTTTTGAGTGATTTTTCTTTTTAAGACAAAAAAATGGCCACAAAAAGTGAAAAAGTTTAGAAAATCTATTGTCAATCGGAAAAAGGTGTGTTATACTTTTTATATATTATTATTTTTTGCACACGCCTGGGCGTACTTACGCCTGTTATTATAGAAAATCTGTGTTAAGGAGATATGATTATGAGAGTTATCTGGGAATATATTGTCCATTTCTTTTCACTGTTCAAAATGATTACTGTGTTTGATGTGATAGACATTCTTTGTCTTTCTGCAGTATTCTTTGCCATTTACCTTTTCATTAAGGAAAGACGAGCAGGAAAGCTTGCTATCGGTGTAGGCATCATCTTTGTAATGCTTATTATCTGTCAGCTTCTTTCTCTTAAGGCAATGCAGTATATCCTCTCTCATGTTATTGAGGTTGGAATTGTCCTTCTTGTAGTTATCTTCCAGCCGGAAATCCGTTCTGCGCTTGAAAAGCTTGGTGATAACTCCATAAAGGGTATTAAGGTTATCGGTGAGCAGAAAAACTCAACTCAGACTATCGCTATGATAGATGAAATCGCAACAGCAACCTTTGAGCTTGCAAAGTCAAAGACAGGTGCGCTTATAGTATTTGAAAGAAATACGAAGCTGGGTGACCTTATTCTTACAGGTACAGTTATTAACGCGCAGGTAAGCTCCTATCTTTTAAGAAACATTTTCTACGATAAGGCTCCTTTACATGACGGTGCTGTTATCATACGTGATAACCGTATCTATTCTGCAGGCTGCTTGCTTCCATTGTCGGTAAACCTAGATATCATCAAGGACCTTGGTACACGTCACCGTGCAGCTATCGGTGCCAGTGAAAACAGTGACTGTGTTGCTGTAGTAGTATCTGAGGAAACAGGTATTGTTTCAATCACTCACGAGGGACACATTTACAGAAACTTTACAAGGGCTACAATGAAAAAGAAGCTTGAGGAGTATCTTGTACATAACGCTTCACAGTCAAAGAACAAGAGCGGTGCAAGAATCAAGATGAGACATAGATAAGGAGAAAATATGGATAAGTTTTCAAGAACCACAGAGCTTGATACAGCCGGTGTTCTTAACGCCATAGAGGAGGACACTCCGAAAAAGAGCAGAAGAAGTAATATTATTGCGCTTGTTGTTTGCTTCTTTGTTGCCATCTGTATCTGGGCATTTGTTACCAGTATTGATACTGAAATTTACGAAAAAGAATACGAAAATGTAGAAATAGTCTTTGAAAACCCGGACTATAATGTTACAACTAATGCAAAAATTACAGTCATTGTAAAGGGCACTAAGAATGAGCTTGTGGATATAAACAAGGATGAGGTTAAGTGCAGAGTGCTTAAAAATCACATTAAGGGTGTGGGCGAATATATCGTTCCCGTACAGTGCTTTGTTGATGAAGATGTGGATGTTGAGCTTACACAGTCAGTTTCACAGATTCTTATAAAGGTAGAAGAAAAATGAGGATACTTGTTGAACAGATTAAGGTGTCCCTTAATGCTACCGACAGTGATGTATTCGAAATTGCAAAGGCGCGTATCAGTAGTACACGCGCCTTTTCACGTGTTGAGAGATTTTATATTCACAAAAGAAGTGTAGATGCAAGAAAAAAAGAGGATATTAAATTCGTTTGCTCGGTTTGTGCAGAGGCAGAGCTGAGAAAGGGTAATGTGTCCTATGAATTTCTTGAAAAAAAGGGAATAAAGGTTTATTTCGATGAGGAGATTACAATTGCTTCCTCATCATCTCCTATAGTTCCGCCTCTTGTAGTAGGCTTCGGACCTGCAGGTATGTTTTGCGCCCTTTTACTTGCACGTGCAGGCTTTAAGCCTGTTGTAATTGAGCGCGGTGCCGATATTGATATGAGAATTGCAGATGTAGATAAGTTTTACAGAACAAAAAAGCTTGATGCAAATTCCAATATTCAGTTTGGTGCAGGTGGTGCAGGAACATTCTCAGACGGTAAGCTGACTACAAGAATTAATGACCCTAAGTGCTCATATGTGCTTAGGACCTTTTGTGAGCATGGCGCACCTGAGGATATTATGTATAAGGCTAAGCCTCATATAGGCACAGATAAGCTTATAAACGTGGTTAAAAGCATTGAAAGAGAAATAACATCTCTCGGTGGCAGGGTAATGTATAATACTAAGCTTGTTTCCTTTGCTGACGGTACAGCCGTAACAAGCAACGGAGATATTGCGTATTCGGATATTGTACTTGCTATAGGTCATAGCGCAAGGGATACCTATGATTACCTTATGAATAAAGGCTTTGCAGTTGAGCCTAAGCCTTTTTCAGTAGGTGTAAGAGTAGAGCATTTGCAGAGTGAAATAAATGAGGCAATGTACGGTAGCTTTGCTAACGACAGTCGCCTTGGTTCTGCTGATTATAATGTTTCTTACCGAAAGGACGGACGTGGTGTATATTCATTTTGTATGTGTCCCGGAGGAGAGGTAGTTGCCGCCACCAGCGAGGAGGGCGGAGTAGTTGTTAACGGTATGAGCAGATATGCACGTGACGGCAGAAATGCCAACTCTGCTATTTGCGTACAGATTAACAGAGAGGATTACGGCTCTGACCCAAGGGCTGCAATCGAATTCCAAAGAAATCTTGAAAGAAAAGCATTTATTGCAGGTGGCTCCAACTATGCTGCCCCCGTGCAGACCTTAGGAGATTTCTATGAGGAGAAGGCTGTGACCGAGCCGCAGAGAATTATGCCCACGTATATGAACGGTAACACACGTGTGTGCGATTTAAACACAGTTTTGCCCAAAACCGTATGCGACTACCTGAAGGTGGGATTTATGGAATTTGGCAAAAAAATCAAAGGCTTTGATTCAAAGGATGTACCGATTACAGGTGTGGAAACACGCACCTCGGCACCCTTGCGTATATTGAGAAACGAGAGCTATCAGGCTGTGGCAAATCCCCATGTTTACCCCTGTGGAGAGGGTGCGGGATATGCCGGCGGAATTATGAGTGCCGCAGTTGACGGTATTAATGTAGCTCTTGCCATTTTGAAGAAATAAAGGATTATGAGCACAAGAAAAGAAAAAATATGGAACATAATAGCAAGCGGTGCATCCTCGGCTGAGGCAAAAAGTATTGCTGAAAGTGTGGGGATAAGTGAGATACTTG
>JAFTHF010000353.1 GCA_017457545.1 Clostridia bacterium | reverse complement strand
GAACCTATGATACACAAAATGAGGCTGAATGAAGCTCCCTTCCATAAGATAAAAAGCGGGGAAAAGACCATAGAGCTTCGTTTATACGACGAGAAGCGCCAAAAAATGGCCGAAGGCGATGAGATCGAATTTATAAACAGGTTGGATCCCGAGGAAACAGTGAAATGCAGAATAGTAAAAATGCATGTTTTTGACTCATTTGACAGCTTATACAAGAGCCTTCCGTTGCTTAAGTGTGGATATACTGAGGAAGATGTTCAATACGCAAGTGCAAATGATATGAACGAATATTACTCTATTCCAGAACAGGAAAAATACGGTGTGGTTGGCATTGAGCTTGAACTTTTATAATAGGAAAACGATAATGTACAACAAGGTCTATGTGGAAATAACAAATATATGTAATATGAGCTGCTCCTTTTGTCACGGACATAAAAGAGAACCAAGGCGAATGAGATGTGAGGAGTTTGCCCTCATACTTGATAAACTAAGGGGGCAGACAAATTATATTTACTACCATCTGATGGGTGAGCCTCTTACCCATCCACAATTGCCCGAATTTATAAAAATGGCGGGGGAGTGTGGATATAAATCCATTATTACAACTAATGGCACTCTCTTAAAAAAGCGAGAAAAAGAGCTTCTTTCAGCAGGAATTCATAAAATAAACATATCCTTGCACAGCTTTGAGGGAGAAAACAGCCAGGCTCACGCCAAGTATGTATGTGAGCTTACAGACTTTGCAAAAAACGCCGCAAATCAAGGAATTATCGTAGTTTTTCGCCTTTGGAACAAGGGCTTTGACGGTGGCAAAAATGATATAACCCTTAAGCTTCTTCGTGAAAATATAGAGGGTGACTGGGTGGAAAATACACGTGGCATAAGAATCAGAAACAAGCTCTATCTTGAATGGGGCGACCGATTTGAATGGCCCGACAAGGATGCGGAAATAAAGGGAAACAAGTTCTTCTGCTACGGCTTAAAGGACCAGTTCGGTATTCTTTCCGACGGCACGGTAGTTCCCTGCTGTCTTGACAGCGACGGAGTAATTAACCTTGGCAATATATTTAATGAAGACATTGAAGCAATTCTTAATTCAAATAGAGCTAAAGCTATTTGCGATGGATTTAAATGTGGCAAGGCAGCTGAGGATTTGTGCCGTAGATGTGGCTACGCACAGAGATTTGTTTGAAAATTTTTTTATATAATAAGGCAAGGGCAACCTTGCCTTTTTTGTTCAAATTTTTTGCAACAACCTATTGACAGAGGAATAATATGTGTGGTATAGTATTATACGAAGGGAGGTATCATCATGGATATACAAATGAAAAGAGGACTTTTAGATGTATGTGTGCTTGCTGCCATTAAAAATGATGAGTCCTACGGATACCAAATTATTAAGGATATGAAGCCATATGTTGATATATCCGAATCTACTCTTTATCCTATATTAAGACGCTTGGAGGTTGCTGAGCTGCTTACAGTTCGTACTGCAGAGTACGGAGGCAGGTTAAGAAAGTATTATAAGATTACCAAGCAGGGTCTTAAACGAATTGAGGAATTTAAAGAGGAATGGAAGGAAATTATGTCAATTTATAAATTTGTAGTAAAGGAGGATAGTGCTGATGACAAAAATTGAATTCCTTTTAGAGCTTGATGACAGGCTTAAGGGTCTGTATGAGGATGACAGAGAAGCATCCTGTCAGTTTTACGGTGAAATGATTGATGACAGAATGGAAGACGGAATGAGTGAGGAGGAGGCGGTAGCCGACCTTGGCTCTATTGACGATATAGTAAAGCATATTATTGCAGAGATTCCCATTTCACGCATTATTAAAACAAAAATGAAAGCAACTAAGCGCTTAGGTGCTATAGCAATTGTTGCTCTTATATTCGGTGGACTGATCTTGCTACCTATAGGCATTTCCTTGCTTGCTGTATTCCTTGCGGTTTATGTAACAATGTGGTCACTTGTTATATCTCTGTATTCCGTGGCAATATCCTTTAGTGCCTGTGGAATTGCAAGTGTGTTTATGCTGATTTTAAGCATTACAAGAGGACAGATAGCCGGTGGACTTTTCGTTCTTGGCGCAGGCGCCCTCCTTTTGGGACTCAGCATACCTCTTTATAGCATCTGCATGGGATTTGCGAAGGCTATGTGGAGCTTCAGCAGATATGTGCTTCGTAAAATAAAAGCAGCAATAAAAACAAGTCTTCTTAAAGGAGGTAAGGCACAATGAAGAAAAGATATATTCTTTTAAGCGCGTTTCTTGTTATTGTAGGCTTAGTTCTTTGCCTTGTGTCCTTGAGTATGTCAGGCTTTAGCTTTATTAAAATGTTTAACGATTCTTCAGAAATGAAGACCTATGAAATAAGATCGGATATTACATCAATTGATATAAGAGATCTTACAAATGATATTGAAATAAGAAAATCTCCTGACGGCGTTTCCAAAATAGTATATTTTGATAACAGCAGATATATATGCTCAATATCCGAGGAAAACGGAAAGCTCAGCATAAAATCGGACTATCAGGGCAAGTGGTACAATTATATTTCATTCTTCAGCTCAGACAAGGATGCTGTACTTTATCTTAACAAGGACCTGTATGACAGCTTATATGTGGATAGCGACACCTCCGATATAAAAAGCGTGGAGGGAGTGTCCTTTAATTCGATTAATATTTCTCTTGATACAGGCGATGTGGAGCTGGCTCTTATAGACGGTAAGGAAATAAATATTAGCACGGATACAGGAGATATAGGTATTAAAAGCAGCGCAATTGAGGGTAGTGTAACCCTTGAAGCAGACACAGGAGATATTGACCTTTTCAGGTTGAACTGTAATGCGCTTAAAATTGATGTGGATACAGGCGATGTGGAGCTTCACGATGTAAAGGGCGCACATGGAATCAAGGTAGAAACATCTACGGGAGATGTGGATATTGAGGATTGCCGTGGCAATGAAATCGACATTAAAACAAGCACAGGAGATATTGAGGGATATTTTATGGATGTAAATTGGACATTCGTTACCAAGACAAGCAGTGGTAGGGTAAGAGTGCCTAAAAACACAGAAGGAAACATCTGTAAATTGACCACAAGAAGTGGCGATATTGAAATCAGAATAGATGTAGTTGACGGTTAAAAAGGGGGTACGTATATGGATTTTTATCAAATTCTTATTATAATTTTCGGTGCATTGTCACTTGTAACCTTCTTTATGTACGGTATTGATAAATTCAAGGCGCAAAGAGGGAAATGGCGCATATCCGAAAAGGCTCTGCTTATTTCCTCATTTATAGGTGGCGCTGTGGGTGGCTTCCTTGCCATGCAGCTATTCCGTCATAAAACAAAGCATTGGTATTTCAATGTAGTAAACATCATCGGTCTTGTATGGCAGATAGGACTTGTAGTTTTACTTGTATTAAAAGCATAGCAAAAATCCCCAAGGTTTAGCCACGGGTGCTGAAGGACATTAAAAGAGCCGATATGGATTTATTTCCGTATCGGCTCTTTTATATTGCACTACCGCTTTTAGTGGTGAGTAAGTGCGCACTTTATGATAGTTTTTAGTGATATACTGACATTCGTCAGCGTGATATTTTCGCTTTGCGAAAGTGATATTAAGTCCGTTGGACTTAGTGATATTCCATTCGCCTTCCAAACTTGCAAAGCAAATATCACTTGGACGAAGTCCAAATATAACTGCGAGGCAATATAACTCGCTGCAGGCGAATAGAGTTGGCGTTGTGTCCTCAGGAACACAACGCCTTCCTTGGGGATTTTTTTACAAAAAATTTGTCAAATATACTTGACAGATTTAATGTGGTGGTATATAATGGTTTTAGTCAAATATATTTGACATCCCCCTAAAAAGTACGGGGAAGTGGCTGAAAATGAGGTGATATTATTAATATAAAAATGAAGACAGCAAGGCAAGAAAAGGGAATATCACAAACTGACCTTGCAAAGACCATTGGAGTATCAAGACAAACTATAAATATGATAGAAAACGGGGACTATAATCCTACAGTTGCTCTTTGCCTTAAAATATGTAAGGCGCTTGACAAAACTCTTGATGAGCTGTTTTGGGAGGAATAATGTATGTTTAATGATGAAAGAATAAACAATGAAAGTGGTAAGATCTACCGCAATGGCATAATAATAGCCACCCTTGTGTCGCTGATTTACGGAATACTTAAGGCGATATGCTTTGGACTTAACAGGTTCTTTGTGCTTAGCTTTACGGAGGTATTTATAATTGTAAGCGGTGTGATTATACTCATTATAGGCGAGATTCATTACGTAGGAAGAGATGAGCGCGCCACCTATGAAAGACATGATTTCTATCTTAAAGCGGGCAAGATATTTATTATCTGCGCTCTTTCAGGATACGCACTCTCAATTCCCTTTAATGTTGCCAATACTACTGTTAATATTGCAACCAATGAGCTTATAATTGCTCTTGAGGTGCTTGGTTTTATTTATTTTTTCTGGAGCTTTAAATCAAGGGACATTAATTTTAATTATTCATTTATTGCTGAGAATAAAAAATCATACTACGTGCACGTTTTTTCTAACATAGGTAAGCTGGCAGGCGTTCTTGCAGTAGTATTTTCTGTTTCCATTGTTGCAGATCTTTTTATACATAAGGATATTGTAAGCCTGATAAGTATAATTGTTGGGTATGTAGGCAGTGTTTTAGGTCTTGCCATCGAATATCTTTTTATTTCCGTTGTGGAAAAGATAACCTATGATGAGGATAGTGGGAAGAAGCTTAAGACAGGAACTCTTATCGTATTTATTACCCTTTTATCACTAATGGTAGCACATGCAGTAATTACTGTTTGGTATTATGCTATCGCAATGGGTGACCATGGATCCTTTGATTTTGGGACAGCAAGGCTTTTAGAGATTATCTCAGACGTGAGAGTGCAGGTGG
>JAFTHF010000352.1 GCA_017457545.1 Clostridia bacterium | reverse complement strand
ATATATCGTCGGGCTGACTTTCAAGCACATCAGAAATTACATTAAGAAAGCCTATTTCCATTATTTCGACAGGGCCGTCGGCTTCGGCAATTAGTCTGCGATAAAGTCTTACAGCATCCTCAGCGCCTTCGTTGTTTTTATATTTATCCGTATATGACGCAAGTCTTCTCTGATAGCGCTGCTCAGAGCCGAAATCATCAGCATCTCTTGCAACACCGATAGGAACACAAACGCCCTCGCTATTCAGCATTGCGTGCATAGATGCTGCCGAATATTCCATACAGGCATTAATGCCTACGCCAAGCAGATTTATTTTCCCTGCCCTTGCATATCTTGATACGATACGGACTGCAACCACATCATCGCAGTCATCCCACCAGTCCGTTCCCAAAATAAAGTTTCTCATACTACCTCGTAACAGACGGCTGTTACTTATATAACAACCGTCATAATTTATTTAGCTTTTCTGACCTTTGCAAGACAAAGACCACTACGGGCAGGAATATAAAGTCTTATCTTCCATTTTCCGTCGGGCTGCTTTTTAGCCTTATAGATATAATCCTTTGATATTCTGTCCCAACCACCGAATTTCCTTTCATCTGTTGACATAATAACCTGATAATCACCACTTGAGCCTACATCTACATAATAATCCTCGTAGCTGTTATTTGGACTGAAATTAGCCACGAATGTAAGTCCGTTGCGCTCATATATCATTACTTGCTTATGCTCGTCAATAAATCTGCAATTCGGTGATTTTTTAAACACTTTTTTGCTATTTAAAAGGCTTATCATTTCCTTATCGTAATTGTTAAGGAATTCATATCTTAGATTGGTATCGTCTGCAAGATGCCATTGACGGCGACAGTAGAAATAGCTCCAGCCGTTGCCCTCTCTTGGGAAGTCTATCCATTCCGGATGACCGAATTCGTTACCCATAAAGTTAAGGTAGCCCTCTCCACCGAGAGTCATTGTAACCATTCTTATAAGCTTATGAAGTGCAATTCCTCTGTCAATTACAGGGCTGTCTGTAAAGCGTGACATATGTGTGTACATATAGCTGTCACACAGACGGAACATTACTGTTTTATCTCCTACAAGAGCCTGGTCATGAGATTCTACATAGCCTACGTATTTTTCCATTGGGCGACGGCTTGTAAGCTCGTGCCAGATATGGAACATATTCCAGCATTCGTCATCCTGCTCCTTGAGAAGCTTGATCCACATATCGGGAATACCCATAGCAAGACGGTAATCAAAGCCTACGCCACCCTCTTCAATAGGCAGACACATACCGGGCATAGCAGACATATCCTCTGCTACGGTTATGGCGTTTGGATTAACCTCTCTTATAAGCGCATTAGCAAGCTGAAGATAGGTTATAGCCTCAGTATCGGTGTTAAGTGAAAAATACTTACTGTAATCCGTAAAGGATACACCGAGACCATGATTATGATATATCATTGAGGTTACACCGTCAAAACGGAAGCCGTCAAAGTGGTATTCCTCCATCCAGAATTTAAGATTGGACAAAAGGAAATGGATAACCTCGTTTTTGTTGTAATTAAAGAGCTTAGTTCCCCATGCAGGATGCTCTCCTCTTTCTCCCTCATGGAAAAATTGATAAACTGTGCCATCAAACTCGTTTATGCCCTCTGCAGTGTTTCTGACAGCATGAGAATGTACCACATCAAGAAGAACGGCAATACCCATTTCGTGAGCCTTGTCTATTAATGCCTTAAGCTCATTCGGAGTGCCAAACTTAGAGGATGCAGCGAAGAATGAGGATACCTGATATCCAAAGGAGCCATAGTAAGGATGCTCCATTATAGCCATTATCTGAATTGTGTTATAGCCAAGTGCCTTGATTCTCGGAAGGACGTTATCACGGAATT
>JAFTHF010000351.1 GCA_017457545.1 Clostridia bacterium | reverse complement strand
TACGTCCCTCGGCTGATGTAAGTGTGCTTTCCACCCTTACGCCCATTCCAACAGGGGTAGCGGCAAGATGCTTAACATCAAGGTAGGTGCCTACTGTGGTAGCGCCCTCCTCCAGCTCATCTGCAATACACTTGTAGGATGCCATCTCCATAAGCGCAATCATTTTAGGTGTGGCAAGAACCTCAAGCTCACCGCTGCCAAACACCTTAGCGGTATCATTTTCTGTAACCTTTGCTTCTATTGTAAATACTTTTCCAGCTTCCATAGTTATATCCTCCGTTATCCTCTTTATTGTACCATTTTTTAAAATAGATGTCAAGTTAAAGGGTAGTATATGAAATTATTTTTGATTTTTATTGCACATTTAAGTTTATTATGTTAAAATTAAGAAAAGGAGGGATAAAATGAAAAATCAAACCGTGTTTAAGCGTTATGAGCTTAATTTTCTCATTACTGAGGAGCAATGTGCCAAGCTTAAGTCAATGTTCTATGAATATATGACTGATGATGCGTACGGAAAAAGCATTATAAGAAACATATATTTCGACACTCCCTCCCACCTTTTAATTAGAAACTCCATTGATAAGCCTGTTTATAAGGAAAAAATCAGACTTCGCAGCTACGGAGAAACAACGGCTGATACACCCGTATTTCTTGAGCTCAAAAAGAAGTTTAAGGGTGTGGTTTACAAAAGGAGAGTTCGACTTAAGGAGAAGGAGGCAGTTGACTATATTGCCGGCAAAAGCTCTTTACCCGACAATCAGATATCAAGGGAGATAGACTACTTTATTTCCTATTACAAGGACCTTATGCCAAGCATGGTAATTTCCTATGAGCGTGAGGCGTTTTACTCTAAAACCGACGAAACCTTCAGAATTACCTTTGACAGAAATATTCTCTACCGAGAGGATTCCCTTTCTCTTGAAAGCGGGGTTTTCGGCAAGCGAATACTTGATGACGGAATAATAGTTATGGAGGTTAAAACCGCCTATGCACTTCCCCTTTGGTTTACCTCTTTTCTAAGCGAAAACAAAATTTACAAAACCTCATTTTCAAAATACGGCACAGCCTATATTGATGTGTGCCAGAGCAAAAAGAAGGAGCTTATAAAATGTTAGAAAAAATATTCAGCGGTATTTTCAGTCAGCCCGGTGAGGCTGTAATTTCTGTGGGTGATTTTCTTCTCTGTATTCTCGCCTCCCTTATAGCAGGTGTGGCAATCGCTGCTGCATATACATACAAAAGCAGATATACAAAAAGCTTTTTAATGACCATATGTATTTTACCTGCCGTAGTTTGTGCTGTTATTATGATGGTAAACGGTAATATCGGTACGGGTGTTGCGGTTGCAGGTGCGTTCAGCCTTGTAAGATTCCGTTCTGCCCCCGGTAGCGCAAAGGAAATCTGCACAATCTTTATTGCAATGGGTGCAGGTCTTATAAGCGGTATGGGATATCTTGCCTACTCAATTCTCTTTGCAATTCTTCTTGCGCTGATTACAGTAGCCTTTAAAGCAATTAAAATCGGAAGCGTAAAGGAAAATACAAAGGCACTTCTTATTACAATCCCCGAGGATTTAAGCTATGATGAGGTATTTGATGAAATTCTTAATAAATACACAAAGCGCCATGAGCTTGTATCTGTAAAAACCTCTAACCTTGGTAGCTTATTTAAGCTTAAATATCTTGTAGATTTCAAGAGTGGTGTGTCCGAAAAATCAATGATTGACGAATTAAGATGCAGAAACGGTAATCTTGAAATCAGACTTTCAACCGAGGAAATGCTTGAAGAGCTTTAATCCATAAAAAAAGTCGACCACGTCGTCGACTTTTTTACTATCTGTATTTTTTCATTCTTATCCAAAGGAATATTATTGTCTGTACGGGAATGCCAAGCAGGAATATCATCCAGATGTTGTAAGGCAACAGCTGTAAGTAAAATGATGCAAGAATTGACCATATAAGCACAGAATCGGTAATGATTTTCAGAACTGTGTTGAAAATATTTCGTCCTGCAATCTTAAGCACAATACAAGTAAGGGGTACAGCCCATACAAATGCCATCCAGAAATTGTAGCCCTCACCCTTTACATTGGAATATATAAAGGTAATGGTGGCTGCAAGCCATACAAAAGTTACGGAAAGCATAGTTGCCCAAATCTTATAAGCCAGAGAATTTTTTGTATAAACCTTTTCCTCATCCCTTATAATCGGCTCATCGCTGACCAGCATATCAAGGGTAATATTATAGTAATTACATATTTCATAAAGCACGCTTATATCAGGTAGAGTATCTCCCCTTTCCCAACGGGAAATTGCCTTGTCAGAGTAGCTGAGCTTCTCAGCAAGCTCTGCCTGAGTAAGCCCCTTTTCCTTTCTCAAGGTAACAAGATTAGCAGCTATAATAGGCTTAATATCCTTCATAATTCCTCGTTTTTCCTCTCTCAGAATGTGAGAATTTTCAAAAAATTTCACTTTATACTGGTTTCATTATATATTATTTATTTAATAAAATCAAGGGTTTTTCCCAATAAAATCAAGGGTTCTCACTTTTGTAGAGTCCGTTTTCTACAGTTATGAGAATTCTCTCAAAAAAATTTAGAGTGGAAAATATAGGTATGTCCTTTTAATTTTGGCGCTTTCTTGTTATTATTTATTATAGTAAAGGAAAGGGGGTACAGCCATGAAGCAAAAGGTGATATATTACGATGATGAAAGGAACAATGAGTTTTCCGGAATCACAAAAAATACCGTTAAGGTTGATAAAAGCTTCAAGTATATAAAAAAGGGCTTTTTCCATTCCCTATCCACCTTTCTTGTATACAGGGTTATAATGACTCCCATCGCTTTCCTTTGGTGTAAGCTTAAATTTGGGCTTAAGGTTGTAAACAAAAAATCTCTTAAGGAAATGAAGAAGCAGGGATGCTTTGTTTATTCAAACCACACCCTTATGGCAGGAGATGCATTTATACCAAACGTATACTCCTTCCCTAAGAAAACATATATGGTTGTACATCCCGACAATATATCAACCAAGGGAACAAAGGGATTTATAATGCGATGCGGTGCAATTCCAACACCCACCTCCATTGACGGCTACCGTGGGTTTCTTGATGCTATCAGCACAAGAATAAATGAGGGTGGCGCAATTTGTATTTATCCCGAGGCGCACATCTGGCCCTATTACACCAAGATTCGTGATTTTGCAGACACATCCTTTGCTTATCCTATAAAGCATAATGCACCTGTGTTTGCAGCTACAGTTACATATTCGAAAAGAAGACTGAGAAAGGTTCCCAAGGCGACAGTATATATCGACGGCCCCTTTTATCCTAACAAGGAATTGAAGCCTAAGGAAGCACAGAAAAGGCTGAGAGATGCTGTATATGAAGCTATGGTTAAGCGTAGTGAAAGCAACACCTACGAAAGAATTAAGTACATAAAGAAGTAAGGAGAAGCTATGATACCGATAATTTATGCGGGAAACTATGGAATATTTGACGGAATACTAATATCTGCTTTATCGGTTATCGAAAGCAGCAGTGAGCCTGTTTCCATCTATTTGTTCACTATGGATTTAACTGAGCAAAACGAAAGGTTTTTGCCTCTTACAAAAAATCAGGCAGACTACATAGACAAGCTTTGCAAGGAGAAAAATCCAGAAAGCTCGGCTACTCTTGTTGATATCGGTGAGCTTTATAAGGCTACTCTTTTGAATTCGCCAAACGCAGTAACCTCCTACACTCCCTACACGTTTTTGCGTCTTTTTGCTGACAAGATTGATTTTCTTCCAAGCAAGGTGATTTACCTTGATGCAGACACGATTGTGGCAAGGGATATTAAGGAGCTTTACGATATTGATTTGGGAGATAATGAGCTGGCAGGAAGCCTTGACTACTACGGCAAGTGGTTCCTTGGTGCAAGATACATAAATGCAGGCGTGCTTCTTTTAAATCTTGACAGAATAAGGGAAACAGGGCTTTTTGAAAAATCAATAAAGCTTCTTAACGAAAAAAAGGTGTTTCTTCCCGACCAGACTGCCTTAAACCGTTTGGCTGTGGGAAAAATGATAATTGACACTAAGTTTAATGAGCAGAAGCATTTTAAGGATGAGACAGTAGTTCAGCATTTTGCAAAGACTATTATCTGGTTCCCATATTTTCACACAAGAAATATTAAGCCCTGGCATACCGACAAGGTGTCTGAGCTTACACATAAATATGACAGCATTATAGAGCTTTTCAAGGAAAAGAAGGAAGTCTATAAGGAATTTAAGGAGGTAGCAAGTGAGTAAGACTAACGTACCTGTATTCTTCTCTTGTGATGATAACTATATTCCCTTTCTTGGGGTTGCTATAAAATCTCTTATTGAGAATTCATCGAAGGAAAACAACTATTTTGTGTTTGTTCTCCATTCAAAGATGAGCATTAAAAATATGAAAATAATAACAGCTATGGAAAAGGAAAATGTAAGCATCTGCTTTATTGACGTTTCCGAAAAGCTTGTAACCTACGGTAAAAAGCTTAATCTCCGTGATTATTATACCGTGTCTATCTACTTCAGAATATTTATTCCCGGTATGTTCCCCGAATTTAAAAAGGCTATCTATCTTGATGCTGATATGGTAATTCTTGAGGACGTGGCTAAGCTTTATAAAATTGAGCTTGGGGACAAGCTTCTTGGTGGTGTGCCTGATGCAGTTATTGCCTCAAGACAGGAATTCCGTGATTATGCAGAGCTTG
>JAFTHF010000350.1 GCA_017457545.1 Clostridia bacterium | reverse complement strand
TTGTTAAGTTTAGACATTTATATAAACTCCTTAAATATATATTTCCACATATAGTATACATTATAAATGTGAATAAATCTTTAACAAGTGTAAAAATGTTGACATTTTTTATACATAGTGTTAAAATGTTTAAAAAGGAGTTGATGATATGGATATTAAAGCTCAGGTAGCTGCTGCAGTTGCAGAGCTGTGTGATATTGCAAAGCTTAAAAAAGGGGATATTTTTGTTGTAGGCTGCTCTACAAGTGAGGTAGTCGGCTCTAAAATCGGTACAAATTCCGACCCTGATACAGCAGAGGTTCTTTTTGAGGGAATTATGTCTGTTCTTTCGGAGCGTGGTATTTATCTTGCCGTTCAGTGCTGTGAGCATCTTAACCGTGCTATCGTAACCGAAAAATCCGCTGTACCCTATGCCGAATATGTAAATGTTGTGCCTCAGAAAAAGGCAGGTGGCTCCCTTGCCACAGTTGCGTATAAGAGCTTTTCTCAGCCCTGTGTGGTTGAGGAAATCAAGGCTGACGCAGGTATTGATATCGGTGGTACCCTTATCGGTATGCACCTTAAGCGTGTGGCTGTCCCCGTACGTCTTTCTGTAAGCAAAATCGGTGAGGCAAATATAATTTGCGCAAGAGTACGCCCTAAGTTTATCGGTGGCTGCCGTGCCGTTTATAATGAGGATTTACTTTGATGAAAAGATTTAAGGGCTTTGAATGTGGAATGGGCATCGGCGGTTGGCTTACCAACTACAAGCGCTTCCACGTGCTTGATGAAGAGCAGAAAAAAATCATGACGGTAGGCGATTTTGAGCACTTTAGCTCCTATATTACCGAAAAGGATATTGAATATATTGCCTCCATGGGCTTTGACCATATCCGTCTTGGCTTTGACCAGATTGTAATAGAGGACGGATACGGAAGCTACCGTCCTGAGATACTTAAGCTTATTGACAGCTTTATTGAATGATGTGAAAAATATCACCTTAATATTGTGTTGAATCTTCACAAGGCTATTGGTAATTACTGCGATGTAAATGAGCCTGTTTCCTTAATGCAGGACCGTAAGCTTCAAAAGAACTTTATTAAGCTTTGGACAGATATTGAAAGAATGCTGTCCCACAAGCCAAATATTGTATTTGAGCTTCTTAATGAAGTGACAGATGTTGACCCAGAGCTTTGGAATGACCTTGCAGGAAGAACTATCAAGGCACTTCGTAAGCATAACAAGGAAAGAAAAATTATTATCGGTTCTATCTGTTGGAATAATGTGTACTACCTTAAGGACCTTCGTACCTTTGATGATGAAAACGTAATTTATACATTCCATATGTACGATCCCTCAGAGTTCACACATCAGCGTGGCGTACTTCAGAATAAGCATTGCTTTTACAACAGAGATATGCCCTACCCCGGTGACATTCAGCGCTACAAGGATTTTTATAAATTAGCATATAACAGGGACGATGCGTACACAGGGTACGACATAATGGATAAAAAATATATATATGACGTTATGTTCCCTGCTAAAAAATTTATAAGTGAGCATCCAAATGCAATTCTCTGGTGTGGAGAATTCGGTACTATACTTCATGCAAATC
>JAFTHF010000349.1 GCA_017457545.1 Clostridia bacterium | reverse complement strand
TCAATACAATATTGTTGGTAGTTATGTGGTACAAAATCCTTCAATGCCTATAACCTCCTTACAACGTCCCAAAATTTCCTCAACGTAGGCTTTATTATCTACGGTAGAGTAAACCTCAAAACCTAAATCTCTGAAAAGCCCATGCACATACTCCTGTCTTGCACGTTCTTTTTCTCCGGGCTTTTTGGTTTCAACGAAAATTACTTTTTCACCCGGTAACAAAATCATTCTATCGGGTACACCTGAGAAGCCGGGGCTTTCAAACTTCAAACATAATGCTCCATGCTTCAGAGCTTTAACGCCTTTGTGTAGCTTTCTTTCAATATCCTTTTCCAGCATTGAAAAGTACCTCCTGTTACAAAAATCAAAAATTTCCTATAAATATCCGTATATAAAGGCGTTATGGTGTTATATATGGCATAAGCCCTTTAATTTTAGTAGTTATTAGAAAAAGTATGTAACATTGTAACACTAAGCCTAAAAACTCTTGATTTATCAGCGTTTTTAGAGTGTTACAGTTGCCGTTACAAATGTGTAACACTGTAACAGTACAGGCGTTACAAACTTTTGTGTGTTACAGGTGTCTGTAACGCCTGCTTTTATGTCTTTCTGACAAAGCCTCTTTGCAGATTATAAGGACCAAACCTCAACGGATTTCCGTTGCGTTTCCAGCCCTTCATCATACCGAGTACACCGTTGATTTCTCTTGTATCAGCAGGTTTCATATCACGCATACTGCCGTTAAAGAGTTCACACCAAACCTCAATGGCGGTGATCCTATCTCTGTCAACGAGTTCAAGCGTTGCACCTTCCTGTGTGCGAGCAGCACCAGCCCAAAAGTCACGGCGGCGGTCAAGACTCCATTTCGCCCAATCTGCCGGTACTTGCCTCTCAGCAAATTCCATAATCAGACCTTCACGAACGGAAGCCTCACGGTGTTCTTCCTGCTTAATCTTTGCCTCTGCGTCAAGTGCGCCTGTGAGGTAGAGTTTTTCTCCCGTCTGCCAACGCATCTTAGCTTCAGCCCATAACTGATTGATAGTTTCGTCAGGGAGGTCACGGAACACACTCTTTGTGGCGGTTTCCTCTCCAACATCAACAGGCCAAAAACGGCGGTTGCCGGTAGTGTCCTGTAAAAACTCCATTTCGTTACAAGTGCCAAAGAACACACAGCAACGGGGTAACTCTTTTACGTGTCTGCCGTAAGCTGCACGGTAGCGGTCAGCCTTGAGGGACAAAAACTGTTTGATACGGGCAATGTCTGTACGTCTGAAGGCGTCAAGTTCTGCAACCTCCACAAGCCATACGCCCTGTAAAAGCTCAGAGGCTTCCTTACCTTCAAAGGTACGGATTGAATCGTTAAACCAGCCACGGCTCATTTTGTCAAGGAGCGTTGACTTACCAATACCCTGAGGGCCTGCAAGAATAAGCATTGTGTCATACTTGCAACCGGGTGTCATTGCACGTGCGATTGCACCCGTAAAACTCTTACGGCAAACGGCTCTGTTGTAGGCGGTATCTTTTGCACCGAGGTAGTCTATAAGCAGAGTATCAAGACGGGGTACACCGTCCCAAGTCAAACCGTTTATGTAGTCCTGCACTTCGTTAAATGCGTGTGTAGCTGCGTGAATATCAAGAGCTGAGTCAATGTTGCCTCTCTG
>JAFTHF010000348.1 GCA_017457545.1 Clostridia bacterium | reverse complement strand
CCTGCCACCTCGTGACCGTCGTATATGTGCTTTACATCCTCGGTCTTAACCTTGATGTGATTGATTTTTCTATCCTCACGGATAAGGTAGTTTTCATCACCTAAAAGACCTGAGTTAATGTTGAAGGTGCATTTCATACCGTACTTATTAAAAAGCTCTACCAAGCGAATATCCTGTGTTACGCCATCGTCATAGCTGAATGTGAGAATTTTGTTTTTCTTGATTTCCATAATTACCTCTTGAATTTCTTAGCCATACCGCCCTCTGATGTCTCACGGTAGATGACCTTTAAATCCTTTCCTGTTTCGTACATTGTGTCTACAATCATATCAAAGCTGATTTTTCTTGAGTCGGCTAAGAAGTCAGCAAGATTTACTGCGTTAAGAGCACGCATTGCGGCAATAGCATTTCTCTCGATACAGGGTATCTGTACAAGACCGCAGATAGGGTCACAGGTAAGACCCAGATGATGCTCTATTTCCATTTCTGCGGCGTACTCAATCTGGTCAATATCAAGGTCGTAAAGCTCAGCTGCTGCAGCTGCTGCCATAGCACAGGCTGTGCCGATTTCAGCCTGACAGCCACATTCTGCACCGCTTATTGATGCGTTGGTCTTGATGAGGTTGCCAACAAGTCCTGCAGTTGCCATTGCGTGAAGGATTTCCGTTTCGTCAAAGCCACGCTTAACCTGAAGATACTTAAGCACAGCAGGTACAACTCCACAGGCGCCACAGGTAGGTGCAGTAACGATTTTGCCACCTCCTGCGTTTTCCTCGCTTACGGCAAAGGCGTAGGCGCAGATAAGACGGTTGGTTTTTGTTTCCTCGCTCTGGTCAATATGCTTCTGTCTGAAAAGGTAGCGTGCCTTTCTCTGTGTTCCAAGGCCACCGGGGAGAATGCCCTGTGCATTTACTCCACGCTTGATTGCCTCCTGCATAACAACCCAGCATTCCTTAAGGTAATCCCAGATTTCCTCACCCTCGCATTCCTCAACATACTGCCAGAGTCTGATTTCCCTTTCCCGACAGTACTCGGAAATTTCGGTAAAGGAATCCATTTTATACACGTCTACGTGGCTTTCTGCCTTTTCACCGTCAACGGTAACCTCGCCACCTCCTACGCTATAAAAGCGGGTACGTATCGCTTCTTTTCCGTCATTTATACCGATTATGTCCATTGTGTTGGGGTGAACATCGGTGGGTGAATCATAATCAAATTCTATTTCGCATTTGCGTTCCTCAAAGGCTTTTTTTGCTGCCACATCGGTCATATGTCCCTTACCTGTCTTAGCAAGTGAGCCGTAAAGAATAACCTTGTATTCCTCATACTCGGGATTTTCTGCAAGAAAGCGTTTAACTGCTGCGATTGGACCCATTGGATGAGAGGAGGAGGGTCCGTTTCCTATTCTGTATAAGTATCTTAAGGATTGCATCTTTATTTCTCCTTTGTGTCTGTATATGTGTATACCTCACCGCACTCGAAATAGCGAGTTTCGAACACGGGGTACCACTTTTTCATATTTTCAGCAAGAAGTCGCATACCGTCTCTCTCAGAGCCGATGTGACCCATTACAATAAGTGTCTTATTAAAGCCAAGGGCTGCTGCGTCTCTTGCGTATTCGCCAAGCATCCATTCACAAGCCTCGCCTGTCAGCACAATTTCTATGCTTTCATCACGAAGCAAATCAAATACACCGGAGGGTGTGCCGAAACATGCGGCAATACGTGTGGATTTTTTATTTCTTTCACCTGCGATACGCACGTGGGCTATGTTTAAGTCATTTTCCATTTTATGTGCAAGCTCCAAGGCTGTTATCGGGGTGTCTGAGGTGAAGATATATGATGCGCTGTACTGAGTCTTTTCAAGCTTACCCTTTAAGCCAAGATAATGAAGCTCTCCCTCGGGGATTCTGTCCACATCTCTGTGGTGCATATAATCATGATAGCGATAGATTGTAATTCCACTATCCAAAATTAGCTTTTGCTTAGCACGTGTAACAGGGCTGTCCACCATATTTTCCATATGGTCATAATAGGTAGGCTCGTGAACTATCATCATATCTGCGCCCCATTCCTTAACCGCCTTAACGGTATCAACGGTGGCAAACATAGTAACGGCTACCTTTTTAAGCTCTGTATCGGGGCTGCCCGATTTGATTGTGTCACAGGTGATTTCTCCTGCTGAGCCACCCTTGTTTAATTCGTTAATAAGTTCGTAAGCTTTCATAATCCTTCCTCGATGCTCTATCATTATTTTTTATTCTTATGCATTGTCATATTATCGTATAAGCCAAACGTCATACTATGGTAAGTCAAGACTCCAAAAGGTATATTTTTATACCAAAAATGGGGTTGTAACGACAAAAGGTATATTTATTCTATACTTTTCACATAGTCTTCTTCAAGTATAGAAAACCTGCTAAAATACGCTACCTCATCAAGATTGTAAACCCCTGTATCATTCGCATGAAAACAAACATAGATGATATTTAACGTTTCGGGGTTATATATTACTTTTTCAATGTCTGCCCACCCTACATTCGATTCAACATCATCTTCACGGTGAGATATTTGATAGTAATCTTGAAAGACGATTTCCGTATACCCATTCGAGTAATAAGCATCTTTTTTGTAAAGATAATCGGGATGATCCTCAGCATTTTTAATAAGTTGGTAGAATTGTTCTTCGGTCACCGATATATCAACGAAAATTTCGTAGCAAATATCCATATATGTGAGCAAAGTATATGAATAGCTATTTACTTCATATTCGTCAATCTCACTCGGTAAAAAAGACGGAATATACAAATAAGATTCCCACTTGCCATATTTTTGGGGGTCAGTGATATATTTGCTACCGAACTGCATATCGCATCCTACAAGAGAAAAAATCATAATCAATGTCACAAGCATCGCTATTAAAGAGTGTTTCTTTTTCATACAATCTCCTTTCGATATGTATACTAAACTGCTGTAAATGGTATTTTCGGGTATTGCTCAAAAATCACATTTGTCCCAACGGATTGGTGAAGTTACTCGCTCTCGCTCGTAGTGAAGTTGTTCGTCAATTTGCTCTGCAAATTTCCTCACAGTGAAGTTTTGCTCGCATCACTCGCAAAGTGAAGTTAAGTTCGCCCTAAACTAATCATCACTTGCACCGCGAGCGGTGCAAACTTCACTGCCGATATGCAACTTCACTTTCGTAAGAAAACTTCACTCGCCGTAGGCGAACTTAGTTGTCGAGTCGTCGTGTGAGACACACGACAGACTCGACGTGTCCTGTCTTCGGAAAAAGGTCAAAACCGTACACGGTATCGCAGGTGTAGCCGTTTTCAAAAAATCTTTTAACGTCTCTTGCGAGTGTTGTGGGGTTGCAAGAAATATAAACTATTCTTCTTTGGGAAAGACCCGAAACAAAGTCTATAAGCTTCTCGTCGCATCCTGCACGCGGTGGGTCGAGGATTACAACGTCGGGTGAAATTTTTCTGCCAAGCTCTGCTTCGGCAATTGAGAGGAGCTTTTCTGTTTCGGTTGCATCACCGGCAAAGAAATGCGCGTTTTCTATTCCTGCCGCCCTTGCGTTTTCTTTTGCGCACTCGACCGCTGGGGCAACTATTTCTATTCCTATAAGCTCGCCTGCGTCCTTTGCCATCGAAAGTCCGATAGAGCCTATTCCGCAGAAGAGGTCGAGGAGCGTGTCGCTTTTTTCAAGGTTT
>JAFTHF010000347.1 GCA_017457545.1 Clostridia bacterium | reverse complement strand
GTAAGCATACAGGTGGCTACGGCACTTACACCTTAAAGTATTCAAGCCATAATTACTATGAAAATGAGCTTGGCAATAAGCTTGAATTTGTGTTAAAGAGCGACACTCTCAAGGCAATAATGCACTATCAGCTTTATAAAGGCATCGGCGCTATGCGCTCATGGTGTGAGGTAACAAATATTTCAGGTGAAAATATAGGGCTTGAATATGTTTACGCATTTTCGTATTGCGGATTTGATAAAGGAAATTTGCCCTCTAGCGAGAAAATCAAGGTGCTTATTCCCCACAATGCATGGTGTCGAGAGGTAAATTGGAAGGAATATTCTCTTTCACAGCTTGGCTATGAAAGATGTACAGATTTTTCGGGCAAGCGAATTAGTATAAGCAATACAGGTACATTCTCCTGCAAGGAATATTTGCCTATGGGTGCTATCATAAATAGCGAAACCCATAATACGTACCTATGGCAAATCGAGCATAACGGCTCCTGGCAATGGGAAATCTCCGATATTGCCGATATGCTTTACCTTAAGCTCAGCGGTCCTACCGAGCAAGAAAACCAGTGGTATAAGGAGCTTAAGCCAAATGAAAGCTTTATAACCCCGACTGTCGGTGTGGCAGTTGGTAGCGATTTTAACCACGTCCTTTCGGAAATTACAAAATACAGACGTAAAATCGTAAGGGAGAAGACTACCGATAAGGCTCTTCCTGTAATCTTTAACGATTATATGAATTGCCTTAACGGTGACCCCACCGAAGAAAAGCTTCTTCCACTTATCAAGAGCGCAAAGGAGCTGGGAGCCGAGTACTTCTGTATTGATGCAGGCTGGTATGCGGACGGCACATGGTGGGATATGGTTGGCGAGTGGCTTCCCTGCTCCTGGCGATTCCCTCGCGGTCTTGACTTTGTACTTAGCAATATCCGTGAAAACGGAATGATACCCGGTCTTTGGCTTGAAATTGAGGTTATGGGAATTAAGTGCCCTCTTGCCAAGGATCTCCCTGACGATTTCTTCTTTATGCGCCACGGCAGACGCGTTATTGACCACGGAAGATATCAGCTTGACTTCCGCAATCCTAAGGTGCGCGATTTTGCAACTGCAATAGTTGATCGCCTTGTTAACGAATACGGCGTTGGCTACATAAAGAATGACTATAACATAGATATCGGAGCCGGTACAGAGCTTAACGCAGATAGCTTTGGCGACGGACTTCTTTTCCATAACAGAGCATTTATAAAATGGCTTAAGGAAATAAGAGAGCGCCATCCCGCATTAGTTTGGGAAAACTGCTCCAGCGGTGGAATGAGAATGGAGTATGCTTCTCTTTCCCAAGCGGATATACAGTCTGTCAGCGACCAGACGGATTATCGCTTTAATGCCAAGGTAAGCGCAGCATCTGCGACGGCAGTTTTACCTGAGCAAGGGGCAATTTGGAGCTATCCTAAGGCTAAGGACTCCCGTGATGCCTTTGTTATGAATATGGTTAACTCCATGATGCAAAGAGTTCACCTCTCAGGCGAGGTTTACGGCTGGGATAATGAGCAGCTTAATGAGGTGAAAAAAGCAATATCCTGCTACAAATCTATTCGTGAGGATATTAAAGAATCACTTCCCTTTTACCCCTTGGGAATTCCTCAGTACACCCACAAATTTATGTGCGCTGCATACAATTGTAAGAGCTGTGTAAGAATGGCATTATGGAGAATGGATACCGAGGAAAAGGATATAGTAATTCCCTTTGAAAATAAGGTAATAAGCGCAAAAGCGATTTATCCACTTGATTTTGAGGGTGAGGTTGTGATCAACAATTCCACACTCAAGGTTACTATGCCGAGAGAATACACAGCTGCAATAATTGAAATTGTAACGGAGTAAAAAATGAGTACAGTAAATATTAATTCAACAAAGCGAATCGGCAAAATGAAGGTCATGCATGCCGTTAACAACGGACCCTGTGTTTCAAGCGGTGTGCAGACAAGAGGTAATCAGGATGATTACCGTGCCGCAAGATTTAAGTATGCAAGAAACCACGATGCAGCCTTCCATGCAGGCTACGGCGGAGAGCATACAGTTGATATCCACGCCATCTTCCCAAACTTCGATGCGGATGTAAGCTCCCCAGACAGCTATGAGTTTGCCACCACCGACCACTATATCATGAATACTGTTAAGTACGGTGCAGAGCCCTTTTACCGTCTTGGCTCAAAGATAGAGCACGGTGTAAAGAAGTACGGCACATGCGTTCCAAAGGACTTTCAGAAATGGGCAGAAATTTGTGAGCATATTATCCGTCATTATACTGAGGGCTGGGCAAACGGCTTTAATTATAAAATCACCTATTGGGAAATCTGGAATGAGCCCGACCTTATAAACGATGACGGCTCCTCTCCCTGCTGGCAGGGCACAGAGGAACAGTTTGCAGAGCTTTACACAGTTGCGGCTACGCATCTTAAAAAATGCTTTCCCAATCTTAAAATCGGTGGTCCAGCCAGCGTTGGCGATGAAGCGTGGATGAGCCGTTTCCTTGACAGAGTGTCAAAGAAAAATGTACCCATTGACTTCTTTTCCTACCATTGGTATTGGACTGAGCCTAAGGATATGTCCGCAAAATGTACAAGAGTACGAAAGCTACTTGACAGCTACGGCTACACCAACGCGGAAACTGTTCTTAATGAATGGAACTATGTTCGTGGTTGGACAGAGGAATTTGTATATTCCATTGAGCAGATAATCAGTATGAAGGGCGCAGCCTTCTTTGCCGCTTGCATGCTTGAATGCCAGAACAACCCGAGTATTGATATGCTAATGTACTATGATGCCCGTCCCGGCACATTTAACGGTCTTTTCGATTTTTATACATACCGTCCTCTTAAGGGCTATTACTCATTTTATCAGTTTGCTAACCTTTATGATCTCGAAGATCAGTATGAGGCTATCTCCGATGACGATAATGTATATGCTGTTTGCGCTAAAAAGGGCGACAGAGTGGCTGTAATGCTTACATATTACTCTGAAAACGACAATGACGGAGCAAAATATGTAACTATAAATGCAGACTCCTCTCTTGACGGTGCAAAGATACTTATAACAGATAAGGATCGCACAATGGCAGAATACTCTGCCGCAAAGATAAAGGACGGAAAAGTAACCCTCCGCCTTGAAAGAAACTCTGTTATATACATAGCAAAATAACAAAAAAGCCGACCACGTGGTCGGCTTTTTTATAGAAATATTAATCTCCTTCATAATCAACGATAGGTGCATTTAATATATCTCTGCAATAAAGATCAATATACCCACTTATTAGTGCAGCAAACATACGTCTACCACGTACATTTAAATGTGATCCGTCATCCACCTGGTAGTAATATTCCCTATTAAACTCCGACACAGGAAGTTCGCTAAATGCATCTATTACGGGTATACGCATGAGTTTGGATGTTTCCTTAAGAGCCGTAGCAAATTCTCGAAGAGTACCATTTCCAGATTGATTATAGTCATCCGCATTAATATCACCGTGGACAAAACGCATAATAGGTGTAATAGCAATAATACGAATCTGAGGATAGGTTTCCTGCAAGCGCTTAACACTATATTGAAAAGCTCCAGTATAATAATTCACATTAAAAGGTTCTCCTGAAATGACACCACTCTTATAATAATCGTTCGTTCCATAAGCAATAGTAATTACATCCACTTTATTCCAATCTATAGTTTGCATCATTCGGATTTTAGTGTAAAAATCAGACGGATACCAAGTACCGCTATTTAATTCTTCCCATTGCTTTGAGTAATCCCCTGTACAAATTGCATCTACTAAGGAGTAAAAACAAAATGTTTCCCATCCGGGTTCGTTTGCAAACACCTCCATCATTGTGCCTCCAAAGCCACAATTGTAAACAGTGTCTCCTCTTATTCCTTGCAGAGCTCCAGAAATCGATGTTGCATTATTAACATTTCCGAAAACTGAATCTCCAAAATTTACAATTGTAAGTTTCCGGTCTTGCTTTTCGGTTGTATATGTAAGCTTATATGAATAGTCTACAGGGTTTTGTGGAACATTAGAAGAAAAATATACTTGTCCATCATAATTCTTATCTACATAACATCTAAAGTAACCGTCAAAGCCCCATCCACATATACCACTGGTAAGGCCACTAAAAGCATGATAACCTATATATTCCTTATTCTCGTTATAGAATATAAAAACTATAGAAGGTGTTGCCTCTGTAGCTTCAAAAAATAAATTTCCTGCCGAAAATTTGTAATAACTAGAAGTATATTTCAAGCTATCGGAATGTCCCTCTTCTCCGGTATATGGATTAATATATCCAAACTTATCAAAGATGTTATCAAATTGATTTCCTAAATTTATAAGTTCTGTTTTGCCTTGTAGGGATGCTATCCAATCATCAAGTGTGCCTTCAAATCCTTGCTCTACTGCAAGCTCGTATGCAGATTTTCCATCCTCGCCTTTTTCTCCGACCAAGGATGCTATCCAATCATCGAGTGTGCCTTCAAATCCTTGCTCTACTGCAAGCTCGTATGCAGATTTTCCATCCTCGCCGTTTT
>JAFTHF010000346.1 GCA_017457545.1 Clostridia bacterium | reverse complement strand
CTTGTCTGCACTATTTTCGTACTGATTCATTTTTTCAAGCATCTCATTTATCTTATCGTTATCAAAGCTTTCAAGTCATTCAACAAGGTAGTTAGCTACCTTTTTTGCAAGAGTTGCACACTCTGCAAAGTTATCATAATAGAATTTATCACCTTTAGCCATTTTTTATATTTCCTTTCTATCAGTTAAAGATAAGTAAGAACACCTTAGTCACTAAAAACGCAAGGAGTCCACAGCCGGGGAATGTAAGAATCCATGTCATAACCATTTCCTTTACGACACCGAAGTTAATAGCAGATACTCTCTTGACTGCGCCAACACCCATAATTGATGTTGTCTTTACATGGGTGGTGGAAACGGGGAGACCGAAGATTGAACAGAATACAAGGGAGATAGCCGATGCGATATCTGCGGAAAAGCCCTGATATTTTTCAAGCTTTACCATGTCCATACCCACGGACTTAATAATCTTTTTACCACCGATTGCTGTACCGATACCCATAACAAGTGAGCATACAATCATAAGCCATGTAGGAATAATAAAGTTGGTGGCTGAAGCGCCTGCACCCTGTAATGTGAACACGCAAAGAAGAATAATACCCATAAACTTCTGTCCGTCTTGCGCACCGTGCATAAATGCCATTGCGCCTGCACCTACTATCTGCGCTCCCTTGAAAAACGGCTCTGTCTTTGGACGGTTTGCATTGTAGCAAATTTTTGTTACAAGCTTACAGATAAGCCACGCTAATCCAAATCCCAAAACTACTGAAATCACTATACCGTATACGACCTTTAGCCATTCGCCCCATACAACAGCACCTATTCCGTTAAGTGCCATTGCGCCACCTGTAAGACCTGCAATAAGCGCATGGCTTTCGCTGGTGGGGATACCGAATACCCAAGCAAGAGTTGCCCAGGAAACAATAGCAAGCATTGCTGCACACAATACAATAATAACTGTTTTGCCGGGGTTATCTCCAAAGTTAACCATTCTTGTAATAGTTACGGCAACCTCATTACTGATTTTAGTCATAATGAATACACCAAGGAAGTTGAATACTGCCGCCATCAGTATAGCTGCCTTAGGTGGCATACATCTGGTAACAACACAGGTTGCAATAGCATTTGGTGCATCTGTCCAACCGTTCACAAGTATAACGCCAAGTGTTAGCGCTACGGCAATAAACAGCAATGGATTTGACGTCATTTGACCAAGAAACTCTAAAAAATCCATATTATTCCTCTCTTATTTTTTACAAGCGCAAAGGCTTTATAGATGCTAAATACACATTTATTATATCATATCCTGTTCTATTGTTCAACAGTTTTTTCCTTCAAAGTGCAATTCTCTTCCTTAGAATACACATTGACAAAAGGATATACACATGCTATAATCATAGAAAAACAAGGAGGCTTTTTATGATACGTAAGGGCTCAGTTATGAAGCTGTACCATGGTATGGCTGATGAATATAAAAGACGCCACGATGCACTTTGGCCTGAAATAATTGAGGCAATTCACCGTGACGGAGGCAAGAACTATACTATTTTTCACGATCCCGAAACTGATCTTCTGTTTGAATATATTGAAATTGAGAATGAAGAAGTCTGGGCATCCCGTGGTGGCGATGAGATAACAAAAAAATGGTGGGACTATATGGCTGATATTATGGAAACAAACGCAGATAACAGTCCCGTGTGCCGTAAAATCAATGAGGTTTTTCATCTCGAATAATTAAAAAAGAGCAAGATTTAGCCAGACGTGCTAAAGGACAGTTTTGCAAGAATACGGTATATTTCGTAAGAGATATACCGTATTCTTGTTTTTTAGGTCTTACGCGGTTTTACGAATTTCTTCCATCATTTCAAGGAGTTCCTTTTCATCAGGAATG
>JAFTHF010000345.1 GCA_017457545.1 Clostridia bacterium | reverse complement strand
TATTTAAGTACAAGAAATGAAAAAATAAGAAAAACACCTGCTGAAGCTGTGCTTCAGGGCATTGCTGATGACGGTGGATTATATATGCCGGAGTGATTCTGTGAGGCTAAATTCCCTATGGATAAGCTTACGGAAATGAGCCCTAAGGAAATTTCTGCAAAGGTTCTTTCAATCCTTTTTGCTGGAGATTCCATGTTTCCCGAATATAATAATAAGGAAGAAGAATTTTTAAAGGCAGTTAAAAGAGGCTACGACGGAAAGTTTGATGATGAGGACTACGCACCCTTAGCCAAGGTTGGCAACGCTTTCGTTATGGAGCTTTATCACGGTCCTACATGCGCCTTTAAGGACGTTGCCCTTCAGCTTTTACCTCAGCTTATTGCAGAGGCTAAGAGAGCTACTAAGATGGAAGAGGAAATCGTTATTCTTACTGCCACAAGCGGTGATACAGGCTCAGCTGCGCTTAGCGGATTTTCCGATGTTGACGGCACTAAGATAATTGTATTCTATCCTAAGCACGGCATCAGCGCCGTTCAGGAAAGACAGATGGTTTCCTGTAAGGGTAAGAATACCTGCGTTGTTGCGGTTGAGGGTAACTTTGACGATGCCCAAAGCGGTGTTAAAAATATTTTTGCTACACTTAATCTGCCTAAGGGTGTTAAGCTTTCAAGCGCTAACTCCATTAATATCGGCAGACTTGCGCCTCAGGTTGCTTACTATTTCAAGGCTTATCGCGACCTTCTTAACAGTAATGAAATCAAGATGGGCGATAAGGTTAACTTTATAGTCCCCACAGGTAACTTCGGTGATATCCTTGCAGGCTTCTTTGCTATGAATATGGGACTTCCCGTTGGTAAGCTTGTTTGCGCATCAAACGAAAATAAGGTTCTTACCGATTTCTTTGAAAACGGTAGCTACAATAAGAACAGAGAGTTCCATGTTACAAAGTCTCCATCAATGGATATTCTTATTTCCTCTAACCTTGAAAGACTTCTTTACCTTGTTTGCGGTGCTGAAAAATGCGCTAAGTATATGAGGGATCTTAAGGAAACAGGTGAGTACAAAATCAACGCTGAGGAGCTTAAGAAAATCCGTGAAATCTTTGATGCCGGCTTTGCTGACGATAAGACAACTCTCGAGGTTATAAATAGTGTATATAAGAACCACGGCTACATTATGGATACTCATACTGCGGTAGCATGGAAGGTATATGAGGATTGGGTTAAGGAAAACGATAACGGATATAAGAGCGTTGTTCTTTCCACAGCATCTGCATATAAGTTCTCAAACAGCGTAATGAATGCAATCGGCGAAGACTACGAGGACGAATTTGACGCACTTAATAAGCTTAATGCTATTACAGGTGCTAAAATTCCCGGATCCCTTGTAGGCATCAAGGACAAGCCCGTTGTTCACAAGAATGTGGTTAAAAAGGAAGATATGCTTACCTTTGTTGATAATATGGTAG
This sequence comes from Clostridia bacterium, assembly GCA_017457545.1. The sequence continues at coordinate 1,928 of JAFTHF010000345.1, read as the reverse complement.
GTAAAAAGGAATGGACAAAATAAAAATTCAGGTTCCCGCCACATCGGCAAATCTCGGCTCGGGCTTTGATTGTCTTGGTATTGCATTTAAGTGCTACAACGTCTTTGAATTTGAAAAGCTTGATTTCGGCGTGGAATTTGTTGGTTGCGATGATAAATATGCAAATATGAACAATTTATCATATGTTTCATATAAGGCTGTTTGCGATAAAATCGGAGCAGATAGCTCAGTAAGAATCACAACCGTTGATATAGGCGTGCCCGTATCACGTGGACTTGGCTCATCTGCTACTCTTATTGTGGCAGGAGCAGTAGCAGCTAATAAGCTTCACGGTGAAAAGCTCAGCAAAAACGAGATTTTCAAAATTTGTACGGAAATAGAGGGTCACCCGGATAACATAGCTCCTGCGCTTTTCGGTGGACTTTGTGCATCTGTGGTTGCAGATTCCACCCCTATAACCGTGAAATATCCTGTTTCCGACAGAATACACTTTACAGCAGTTGTTCCGGATTTTGAGGTGCTTACCAGAGAAGCACGTGCCCTTGTACCCTCAATGGTAAGACGTGAGGATGCGATATTCAATATGTCGAGGACAGCGATTTTACCTAAAGCATTTTGCGATGGTGATTTTGACCTTATTAAGATAGCAACTCAGGATAGGCTGCACGAAAGATATAAGAAAAAGCTTTTTAAGAATGTGTCCGATGTAGAGGCACGTGCATACGAGTGCGGTGCCGTATCCTTTCTTATAAGCGGAGCGGGCTCAACCTGTCTTTGCATATCGGATAAGGAAATAGCAGAAGAATTAAACAAAAAAACAGAGAGGCTTGAAAATTCATGGGTATCAATTCCTCTCTTTGTAGATAATGAAGGAGCTAAGGAAGCATAATGCGCAGTAAATATTTACTTGTGGATAAGAGTATTCTTCCCGACTATTACGAAAAGGTAATTGAGGCAAGAACCCTTATTTCCAGCGGAAAGGTAAGCGATGTCAGTGAGGCCGTTAAGGTTGTGGGCATTTCCAGAAGTACATACTATAAGTATAAGGACTATGTTTTCCCCATAAATACAGATACCGAGTGCCGTAAGGCTGTAATCTCCTTTACCCTCTCTCACAAGGCAGGTATACTTGGAGAGGTGCTTGGCAGATTATCTGATTTGGGCGCAAATATTCTCACAATTACACAGAATATGCCTATTAATTCCCGTGCTCACGTAGTAGCATCACTTGATATTTCCTGTATTGAGGTTGCTCACCCCGAGGAGCTTATATCTATCCTTAACGGAATAGACGGAGTAACTGGCACAAAGCTTATTTCAATTGAATAACAAAAAGCTGTTGCAAATCGCAACAGCTTTTTTAATTTATTCGGTTCTTAGTGCAATTACAGGGTCCTTCTTAGCCGCTACTCTTGAGGGGATAAGACCTGCAATAAGGGTAAGTCCCATGCTGATAAGCACAAGAACGATAGCGCCTACTACAGGAAGTGTTGCCTTAAGGGTTGCAAGGCCTGTAAGTGAATAGAGAATAATGTTAATAACTATATTTAAAAGAAGTGTGGAGATAATACCGATAGCGCCGGCTGCAAAGCCTACAATAAGAGTTTCGGCATTGAATACACGTGAGATATCCTTTTTAGAGGCACCGATGGCACGGAGAATACCGATTTCCTTCGTTCTTTCAAGTACGGAGATATAGGTAATGATACCTATCATAATTGAGGAAACTATAAGTGAAATAGCAACAAATGCAATAAGCACGTATGAGATTGCGTTAATAATGGTTGTAACGGAGCTCATAAGAAGTGCTACTGTATCTGTATAAGTTATCTTATCGATTTCCTCCTGTGCATCGTTGTACTGTGCAATAAGGTCTACTATCTCCTCCTTAGCCTCAAAGTCCTTAGGGTAAATGGAAATCATAGTAG
>JAFTHF010000344.1 GCA_017457545.1 Clostridia bacterium | reverse complement strand
TGAATTAATGTTTACATAAAAATGATATCATATTTATAAATATTTGTCAAGGATTTGTGCGCATTGTAATTAAAATATAAAGGGTGTAAAGGTTTTTTCTGCCTAATACTTGACATTACAGAAATTTTGTGCCAAAATAAAATTAGCGAAAAGTTAAGGAGAATAACAATGAAAGCAATTTTTTTGGCAAATTATAAGGGAAATATTGACTATGTTTATGCTCAGGAAAATATAGACAGAGTTGCTTCCCTTTGCGATATTGAAAAGGATAAGGTTTATACAGAGGAGGAAATCCTTGCTAATCCCGAGCCCTTTAAGGATGTGGAATACATCTTTTCCACCTGGTCAATGCCCGGTGGCGGTGCAATTAAGCTTATTGACTATCTTCCAAGCGTAAAGGCTCTTTTCTACGCAGCAGGCAGCGTAAGATACTTTGCTAATGAGTACTTTGAAAAGGGCGTAAGAATCTTTAGTGCCTATGCAGCCAACGCAATCCCCGTTGCTGAATTTACAGTAGGTCAGATTCTTCTTGCCAACAAGGGATATTTTCAGTCATCTGTTCTTGCCAAGGCAGGTGAACATAAGGTGGCAAGTGATGTATCTCACGCACGTGTCGGCAACTATGGTGCAAACATCGGTATTATCGGCGCAGGTATGATAGGCAGAAAGGTTATAGAGCTTCTTAAGCCTTATAGGCTTAATGTTCTTGTTTACGATGTATTTATGACTGAGGAGCAGGCTGAGGCCATGGGAGTAAAGAAATGCTCTCTTGAAGAAATTTTCTCAACCTGTCATATAGTTTCCAACCATCTTGCAAATGTACCTGCAACCGTAGGTATTCTTAAGAAAGAGCATTTTGAAATGATGATGGAGCATGCTACATTTATCAATACAGGCAGAGGCGCACAGGTGTGCGAGGATGATATGATTGACGTGCTTGAAAAGAGAAGCGATATCTGCGCTCTTCTCGACGTTACAATTACAGAGCCTCCTGTTGAGGGTAGCAAATTATACACACTTCCTAACGTATTTTTAACTCCTCATATTGCAGGAAGTCAGGGCTGGGAGGTAAGAAGAATGGCAGAGCTTGTTATTGACGAGTTCGAAAATTACCTTAACGGCAGACCCACACCCTATGAGATTACTCCCGAAAAGCTTGCTAAAATGGCTTAAAAGAAGCGCTAGTGGGTATAGAACAAAAACGAAATAAATTTTTAATTTTTATTCGCTGATAAATAAAATAGCCTAATGTAGAGATTTGCGTTTAATCGCAAATCTCTATTTTGTTTTCGCTTTTTAAACGTGTTTTCTCGCTCTACCGTACCGAGTACGCCTACGACCCGGAAACCACACTTTCTATACTAACTACCATCTTCTCTCAACACAATAATGTCCTTTGTGTAAACTGTTGCATAAAATAATACCAAAAGAAGTTTAAACTCCGTAAAAATGTCAATAATAGGTATACATCAATGAAAACATACGGGAGTGATAAAATGAACATAAAAAGAGGAGATATTTACTACGCCGATTTAAGTCCTGTGGTAGGCTCCGAGCAAGGGGGACTTCGCCCTGTACTTATAGTCCAGAACGATATAGGCAACAGATACAGCCCTACCGTTAGTGCCGCAGCCATCACAAGTAAAATGACAAAAAGCAAGCTGCCGACACATATAGATTTGGTGGCCGACAATGTGGGTCTTGCAAAGGATTCGGTAATTCTTTTGGAGCAGATTCGTACCATCGACAAAACAAGACTGAAGGAGAAGATGGGACATCTTGATGACGGGCTTATGCAGAATGTAAACAATGCGATTACGGTAAGCTTTGGCTTGGGCGCTGCAACCCCCGACTATGCAGAGAATTTAAGCACCGGTGGGGAAGCCTTTAGAGTCTGAAATTATAACCCTACATTAGCTGCGCTTGTATGTGCAGCTAATGTAGGGTGATTTTTTATTTTTGCCTTGATTTCTGTCTTTTTTTGTGATAAAATGTATGGGATATTATTCTTTGACGGAGGATTTTATTATGAAATGGGAAGAAAAATTCAAGGTTAAATTCCATGAGTGCAATACCAATGAAATAGTTGGCGCATCTCAGACCTTTAAATATATTCAAGAGGCTGCAATGTGTCAGCTCAACAGCGAGAAGCCTACATACAACGACCTTTTAAGACAGGGTAAGGCATTTATTTTGAGTGCTATAAGAGTGGAAATGTACTATCCTGTGTATGCATATGAGAAAATTATCGCAAGAAGCTGGGCATGTCCAAGTAAGGGTGTTAGCTTTATCCGTTCCTATGAGCTTGAGCGTGATGGAGAGATAGTTTGCGAGGCTGTATCCTCATGGGCTCTTGTAGATGTAAACGATAGAAAGCTTTTAAGAGTTGATGATGTTGATCTTAGTAATTACAGCACGGATGAGGTGATAAAAACAGAGCATCCTATGCGAATCAGAATTCCCTCGGCTCTTCCCATGTCACTGGTCGGTGAATACACAGTAAGATATTCCGACACAGACCTAAACGGTCATGTCAATAATACAAATTATGCAGATATTCTCTGTAACTGTATCCCGGGTATTGAGCAGTTAAGAGTAAAGAGTGTTGGTATCAACTACGTTTCCGATGCCAAAAAGGATGATGAATTGAAGATATACATGTCCAAAATAGACGGCAAATTCTATTTCAGAACCATTCGCTCTGACGGAAAAACAAATGTTGAGGCAGAGATTATTACAGAAAGATTAGATTAAAAAAGCGGACCACGTGGTCCGCTTTTCTATTTTATCATTTATTTTTCTTCCTCTTCCTTCATCTTGGGAGGATCGGTCTTAAGCCAGCTGTACGTCATGGATTCATAACGGTTCTTTATTATGTCCTTCATATCAGCTCTCTTGTATCGTCTGTCCATAAATTCACTTCTTGGAGCAACAGTAAATTCAGCAAAATCCTCAGTTACATAAGGAATACCTCTGTTTGTAGGTAAGGAATCATAATGAGGATATACGTATACAGACTTATCATCATTATGTCCGTATACCTCAAGCTCCTTAAGGTAGGGAAGTCTGCCACCGTTTGATGTAAATACAATACGTACATCATCTGTCATAACAGGGGCGAATGTAACAGAAACTACAGCACGGTTAGCTTTTTTATCGTAGGATGTACCGCTTCCAACCTTCACAAAATTACCGTTTGAGTCCTTGCAGTATACATCAAAGGAAAGCACGTGATTTACACCGTCGGCTCTGATACCGAAATTATCGTTGAAGTAGAGAACTACTGTGTCAACCTTGTTAACCTCAGAAAGCTTAACACCGCAGTAAACAGGGCAGGCAGAGGTTTCTGCAACCCAAATATATGACTGATCAT
>JAFTHF010000343.1 GCA_017457545.1 Clostridia bacterium | reverse complement strand
CTATACTTACTCTGACGAAACAGTTCGTCGATTTGCAAGACTTACGCCGGCAGCATCTGATTTCAGAATTTTCTGGGACAATGCATATTGCATTCACCATCTTGATGAGGATAAGCAGGATAGCTTGGTGGAGATTCTTTCCGAGTGTCAGCTTGCAGGTAATGCAGATATGGTATACGAGTTTGCATCAACCTCAAAGGTTACCTTTGCAGGCTCTGGTATTTCCGCAGTATGTGCATCTGTTGGCAACATCGCAGAAATTAAAAAGCATATGACCGTGCAGACCATCGGTCACGATAAGGTTAATCAGCTTCGCCATGTAAGATTCCTTAAGGATATGAACGGTGTTAACGAAATTATGATGAAGCATGCAAACATTCTTCGTCCTAAATTTGAGGCTGTTCTTGAGATTCTTGAAGAGGAGCTTGGTGGACTTAATATAGGTAGCTGGACTAAGCCTAACGGTGGATATTTTATTTCCTTTGACGCACTTGATAATTGCGCTAAGAAGATTGTGGCAATGTGCAAGGACGCAGGTGTGGTTATGACCGGCGCAGGCGCAACCTACCCCTACGGAAAGGACCCACACGATAGCAATATCCGTATTGCTCCCTCCTATCCGTCACTTGAGGACCTTAAGCTTGCATCAAGGCTTTTCGCCCTTTGTGTAAAGCTTGTAAGCGTAAATAAATTACTTGATAAATAAAAAAAGTCGCTCTGTTGAGCGACTTTTTCTTATACGTTATCGTTTTTTTGCGACTTTTTCTTAAGATTAGGTAAGAATGCAAATATAATGGCACTGATTGCCAAAAGAAACGGGTAGAATAAATAGGGTATAATCTGTACTGCCGAAACAAGGTTGGGAATTACTCCACCCTCATAGGCAATTGTAATAGCTGAGATTGCATATATCATCTGTGCGCCGTAAGGAATAATACCTTGAATTACACTACCAAAAATGTCAAGCAGAGATGCTGTTTTTGTATTTGATATGCCGTATTCCTCACTTATATTCTTTGCAATAGGCGCTGCCATTACAATAGCTACTGTATTGTTTGCTGTTGCAATATCCATTACGGAAACTAAGGCGCCGATACCAAGCTGACCTCCTACCTTACCCTTAAAGGTGCGCTTTACAAAGTGTAAAAGAGCATCAAAGCCACCGAAATGTCGCATAATTCCACTTAGCATAGTTACAAGCACCGTTACAAGAATAACCTCAAACATTCCTGCAGCGCCGGAGCCCATAGAGCCTACAATTTCTACAAATTCTATACCGAGGCAAAGCTTGATAATAAAGGCTGTACCAATTCCACAAAGCAAAATCACAAAGACATTAATTCCCACAATTCCACCGATCAAAACAAGAATATAGGGAATTAACAGCCACAGGTTGGGGGATTTTGGTGTATATTCAGCCACATCTGTAGCTGTAAAGGCGAAAATAAGTAAGATTACAATTGTAAAAATTGCAGCAGGCAGAGCAATAAAGAAATTCTCCTTAAACTTATCCTTCATTTTGCAGCCCTGTGTAGTTGTAGCTGCAATAGTAGTGTCGGAAATAAAGGAAAGATTATCACCAAACATAGCACCGCCAACAACAGAGCCCATGCAAAGCGCAAGGCTGATACCTGTATTTCCCGAAAGAGAGCAGGCAATAGGTCCTATAACCGCAATAGTGCCACAGGATGTACCCATAGCCGTGGAAACAAAGCAAGACACAATAAATAGAATAAGTGCAGAATATCTGGCGGGTATAAAGCTTAAAAACAGATCGGCAACGCTTGCTGCACTGTCTCTGCCTAGAATACCTGCAAATATACCCGATGCAAGGAAGATAAGTATCATTGTTACTATGTTCTTGTCTGCAAGACCCTTTGCCATAATAGACAGCTTTTCGTCAAGACTTGTGCCTCTGTGCTGAATACAGGCAACAAGTATAGCAGCAAGAAATGCTACAACCACGCTCATTACATAGAAATCACCAAAAATAATACCAAGCCCTATATACAGTATAAGGAAAACACAAATAGGTAAAAGAGCAAGGGCATTTCCTTTATTTTCGTTAAGATTTTTATTATCCATAATAACTCCTTAGACGTCATTCCACCTTTTATTTTAACATATAAAATTCTTTAAGTCAACAAAAAAAGCCGACTATGTGTCGGCTTTTTGTATGAATTGCAGTCGAAACTGCATGAATTCTCGCTTTGCTCCATGAATTTTCGTGTAATACACTCAATGAATTGAATTGTCAATATAATGCACCGAATGGTGCAATTAATGGCGAAGCCAATTCATGCTTTAGCAAATCATGTCCATAGGACAATTCATTGATGCAATAAAGCATCACAATGCTTTGATTGCATCGAGAATACCTTGCTTTGTGCTTTCGTACTTTTCAAGCTTAGCCTTTTCGCCCTCAACTACCTTAGCAGGAGCCTTAGCTACAAATTCAGCATTGCCAAGCTTCTTAAGAAGTCTGTCAATTTCGCCCTGAACCTTGGTAAGCTCACCGTTAAGACGTGCTCTTTCCTTCTCAAGGTCAACCATTTCTGCCATAGGAATATAAGCAGTAGCTGCGTGGGTGATAATCTGTACTGCGTTCTCACCGTTGTATTCGGATACTACCTCAAGCTCAGATGCTGATGCAAGCTTCTTGAAGAAATCAGCTGTGGAAGCATTGAATGCATCCTCATAAGGAGTTATAATAAATATCTTCGCCTTCTTTGAGGGAGGAACGTTCATTTCGGCTCTGCGTGTACGGATAGCCTTGATTACCTCAATAACCTTTTCCATATTTTCACAGTCAACAGCAAAGGTAAGCTTATCTCTAACCTTGGGATAGGATGAAATCATAATGCTTTCGCAGTCCTCAAAGTGAGGAAGTGAGAGGTAGATTTCCTCTGTGATAAAGGGAATAAAGGGATGGAGAAGCTTAAGAATGTTTTCAAGTACATATACGATAACATTTTGTGTAACAAGGTTAGCCTCAGTACCCTTTGCAGAAAGGGCAGGCTTGGAAAGCTCAATATACCAGTCACAGAAGATATCCCATACGAAATCGTAAATTTCGCCAAGTGCAATACCAAGCTCATATGAATCAAACTGTGTGCGTACACTCTTGATAAGTCCGTTAAGCTTGGTAAGAATCCATCTGTCAGCAAGACCAAGCTTTTCAATTTCAGGCATTTCAACCTTTTCAATATCAAGGTTCATCATTACGAAGCGTGCTGCATTCCAAAGCTTGTTTGCAAAGTTTCTTGCAGCCTCAATCTTCTCATCGGAGAAGCGCATATCGTTTCCGGGAGAGTTACCTGTTGCAAGTGCAAAGCGAAGTGCGTCTGCGCCGTACTTATCAATAATAAGCAATGGGTCAATACCGTTACCAAGGGACTTGGACATCTTTCTTCCAAGGGCATCACGTACAAGACCGTGGATAAGAACTGTATCAAAGGGCTTTTCGTCCATGTATTCAAGACCTGAGAATATCATTCTTGATACCCAGAAGGTAATGATGTCATAGCCTGTAACAAGTGTATTTGTAGGATAGAAATACTTTAAGTCCTCAGTTTCGTTAGGCCAACCGAGAGTTGAGAAGGGCCAAAGGGCAGAGGAGAACCATGTATCAAGTGTATCAGGGTCCTGACGCATTTCCTTGCCACACTTAGGACAAACAGCCTTAGAATCCTTTGTAACTACGATTTCGCCGCAATCGTCACAGTAGAATGCAGGAATTCTGTGTCCCCACCAAAGCTGACGGGAAATACACCAGTCACGAATATTTTCCATCCAATGGAAATAGTTCTTTTCAAATCTTTCGGGAACAAACTTAATCTCACCGCATCTTACAGCATCAATAGCAGGCTTAGCAAGGG
>JAFTHF010000342.1 GCA_017457545.1 Clostridia bacterium | reverse complement strand
GTTTTCAACGGAGATATCGGCGTTATTGAAGCAATTGACAATGAAGAGAAAACAATCGTTGTTAATTATGACGGTAAGCTTGCAACCTATGATTTCACGCTTTTTGAGGAAATCGACCATGCATACTGTATAACAGTTCACAAAAGTCAGGGAAGCGAGTATCCAATTGTAATTATTCTTGTAACAAAATGTGTCAATATGCTTCTTACAAGAAATTTAATTTACACAGCTATTACAAGGGCAGAAAAAATGGTGCTTCTTATAGGAGATAAGGATATTCTTGAGATTATGGTTAACAATAATATTTCTGTAAATAGAAATACAGGCCTTAAGAATTTCCTTGTAAATAGCCAGATATGAAAAAAGCTTTTGAATATTTAAAAAGAGCATTGGCGCCAAGGCTGTGTATTTTGTGTGCAAGACCGGTAAGCTACTTAAGGGATATGCCTATTTGCGACTATTGTAAGATGCATTGGATTGATCAGCTTGATCTCCTATGTCCTGTATGTGGATATGAAAGTGAATACTGCACCTGCACAGCTAAGCATTTGTTTGGCAAGATTGATTTTGTAGCCTTTTGTGTATTCTATAAAAGTGGATACGGAAATCCTGCCAATAACATTGTGTATAAGCTGAAGCGTGATTATAACGGACAGGTTATAGATTTCTGTGCCGAGCAGATGAAAAGAAAGACAGTAAAAGAGTTTGCAAAGCAAAATTTGTCTTATAAAGATTATACAGTAACATTTCCACCGAGAAGAAGTGACGGGTATTATGAGTTTGGCTATGACCACGCACAGCTTTTGGCTGAGAACTATGCAAAAAAGCTTGGCTTACCCGTACAAAAATGCTTTAAAAACGTTGGAAAGGCTGAGCAAAAGACGCTTTCCAAAAATGAAAGAATACAAAATGCGTTGAAATCATTTGTTCCGCTTAATGATATTGACGTAAAGGACAAGAAATTTATTTTAATTGACGATGTATTAACAACAGGCGCAACACTTAATGCTTGTGCAACGTTGCTTTTGCGTATGGGAGCAAAAAGTGTCGTATCTGTTTGTTTTGCTAAGGATATTTAATTTTGGAGGAAATAAGTATGTTAAAAGGAATCCCACCAATTTTGTCCCCTGAGCTTTTAAAGGTTCTTTGTGAAATGGGACACAGCGACAGAATCGTAATTGCAGACGGAAATTTCCCTGCAGAATCCATGGGTAAGAATGCAATTGTAATAAGATGTGACGGACACGGCGTTCCTGAGCTTCTTGATGCTATTTTGCAGGTTTTCCCTCTTGACACCTATGTTGAGAAGCCTGTTTCTCTTATGGAGGTTATGAAGGGTGACAATGCAAAAACTCCTATATGGGATACATATAAGGAAATTATTGCAAACCACGATCCCCGTGGTGCAGCTACAGTAGGAACAATAGAGCGCTTCGCATTCTATGAAGAAGCAAAGAAGGCATATGCAATAATTGCTACAAGTGAAAAGGCAATTTATGCTAACGTAATGCTTCAAAAGGGTGTTATCTAAAATAAAAAATCCCGACCGATTCGGTCGGGATT
>JAFTHF010000041.1 GCA_017457545.1 Clostridia bacterium | reverse complement strand
TGAACAGTATAAGGCCCAAAAGGAGGTTGAAAAGCAACATCATGAGGAAAAAGGTATTATTGACGTTGCTGCTGATCTCACTGATTGCAGTTTTGTTTGTGACAGTGGGCGCAGTGAACAGCGACAAGGAGCGTGAGGCAGAAGCTACACAGCCAACGGCAAGCAAGGAAGTACATACAACTCCCACGCCTACCGTTAGCAAGGACGTAGAGCCTACTGAGAGATACATTCTCACTGAGGACGTGCCTTTACCCTTTGAGTATCAGAGAGTCATGCAGGACGCTTGTGATAAGTACAACGTACCTTATGCCCTCGCATTAGCGGTTGCTGAATGTGAGAGTAGCTTCATCTTGGAAGCTGACAACGGTACTTGCTGGGGACTTATGCAAATTCACCCTATTAACTATCCTCGACTTCGTGAGAACGGAATTGAGCCTACTGAGTATGAGGGCAATATCGTTGCCGGTGTCTTTATGCTCGGTGAGCTTCTGGAAAAGTACAGCGATACGCACAAGGCGCTCATGGCGTATAACTGCGGCGAAACAGGAGCTAAGCGGCTCTGGAATCAAGGCTACTTTACAAGTACATACTCACGCAAAGTAGTCACCAACTATGAAAAATGGCAGCAGATCATCAACAAATAATTTTGGAGGCTTTTATTATGGAAATCAATGTAACCGTAACCATTCCCGGCTTGCCGGAAGCACTTAACAACCTTGCCGCCGCTATTAGCGGTAAGTCCGCACCTGCTGTTGCAGCTGCACCCGTAACGGCTCAGGCCGCACAGCCTGAGGTAGCTCCTACCGTAAACCCTACTACGCCTGCTGTTGCTCCCGTAGCGGCTCCGGCTGCGACTACGCCGCCCGTAAACAACGCTACTGCGCCGGTGAACACAGCACCTTCTGCACCTACTGTAGCTGCCCCTTCTAACCCGGTGGCAAACTACACTATTGAACAGCTCAGTATTGCTGGCGCTGCTCTTTGCGAACAGGGCAAGATGCCTCAGCTGATCGCACTGCTCGGTAAGTACGGCGTCCAGGCTGTTACTCAGCTTAGCACTGCACCTGATGTTATCAATGGCTTTGCTGCTGAACTCAAGGCTCTCGGTGCTGCTCTCTAAGGGAGGTACACGGTATGCCTACACCTACTGAACACGCACTATTGAGTGCTTCTTCAGCTCACCGTTGGCTGGCGTGTACGGCAGCTCCCCGTTTTGAGGAGCAGTTTCCCAACGGCACAAGTGACTACGCTGAGGAAGGATCGTTAGCCCACAGCATTTGTGAGCTGTACGCACGTAAGCACTTCACGGTTATGACTAACCGTAAATTTAACTCTGAACTGAAAAAGCTTCAGGCTAAGCCCCATTACTCTGACGAAATGCTCAAGACTGCTGAAAAGTACGTTGACTACCTCAGAGAAAAGGCTATGAGTTATCCCACAACACCCTATGTCACGTTTGAGGTCAAGGTCGATTTTTCGGACTATGTGCCTGAAGGCTTTGGCACGTGTGACTGCGTTATGATCGGCGGTGATACCCTGCACATTACCGACTATAAGCACGGTAAGGGCGTAGAGGTGTCCGCTGAGGAAAATCCGCAAATGCGCTTGTATGCGCTGGGCGCTCTCAAGATGTTTGCCCCCGTGTTTGGCGATTCAATCAAAAAGGTATCTATGGGTATCTGTCAGCCCCGTATCACTGATGATGAAAGTGAGGACGGCATGACGGTTGAAGAGCTGAGAGAATGGGGCGAAGGTATCAAGCCCAGAGCTAAGGAAGCGTATGACGGTCCCGGCACGTTCTGTCCCGGTGAACACTGCCGATTCTGCAAAGGCAAGGCTCAGTGCCGTGCAAGAGCAGATCAGAATACAGCTTTTGAGGACTTCAAGGACTTTGCCATTGAAGGCAAGGCTGCTCCTGAGCTTCAGGCTCTTAGCCCTGAAACAAGAGCTGTTATCGGCCTGCCACCTATGCTCTCTGACGCTGAGATCGGTGAGCTGCTTGTAAGAGCTGAAGGACTTGTACAGTGGTACAAAGACCTTTGCGACTATGCCACTCAGAACATTCTCAACGGTAAAGAGATTCCCGGCTGGAAGGTCGTGGCTGGCAAGAGTAACAGAGCCTTTAAGGACGTTGAAGCAGCGTTTAGCAAAGTCATTGAGGCTGGCTATGATGAAGCCCTCCTCTATGAGCGTAAGCCTATTACTCTCACAGGTGTTGAGAGCTTGCTTGGCAAGGCTAAGTTTGAAACGCTCCTGAAGGACTGCGTACACAAACCGCTTGGCAAACCTACACTTGTACCGCTGTCCGATAAGAGAGAGCCGTACAGCACAGCTGCTGCGGACTTTGCAGGTGTCAAGAATGGCTGAAACAGTTTATTTGAATGACGGCACTACTGAGTACATATTTGACGAAAAGGACGTATTTCTTGAGCGCCTTATCCGTGAAAAGCTCGGTGATGATGCCGCAAGGTGCTTCCGTGATTTTGTAGAGGAAAGACTGCAAGACGCTAAGGACTGGGAGGCACAGGCCGTTGACAATGAGAAAATTGCTGACGGCTACAGACAAATGTGCTGTGACGCAAAAGAGGCCCTGCAAAACATTCACGCAGAGTTATCTGCTGATCACATGCTTAACAGAGAGAAGCTGAAGAAGCTTTCCTTTAACGCCTATGATGATTTACACAAAAATCTATAAAAGAAATCACAGAATATCAGATTAAAAAAGGAGATCAGTTATGTATCAGAATATCCCTACCAAAGTTTTGACCGGCGAAGTACGCCTGTCCTACGTAAACCTCGTTACCCCTCGCAAGCAAGATCCCAACAACCCCAACGAAAAGGCAAAGTATTCCTGCCAGATCCTCATTCCTAAGACCGATACCGCCACCGTTCAGGACATTATGAACTCCATTGAGGCGGCGGCTCAGAAGGCAGTCAACGAAAAGTGGGGCGGTGTCCGTCCTAAGTTTGCCTCTATCCTCCATGACGGTGACGGCGTAAAGCCTGACGCTGGTACTCCCTACAGTGAGGAGTGCAAGGGCCACTGGGTACTCAACGCCTCCAGCGAACAGAAGCCCGGCGTTGTGGACGCAAGCAACATCAATGTTGAGCTTGCACCTCAGGACATTTACAGCGGTATGTATGCCCGTGTAACCCTGAATTTCTACGGCTACAAGAACAAAAAGACTGGCGTGGGCTGTGGCCTCGGCAACGTCATGAAAACCCGTGACGGTGAGCCTCTTGGCGGTGGTGCTTCCGCAGCGTCTGACTTTGCAGACGTGGGACAGTCCGTAGCTACACCTGCGGCTGCTCCTTACGGTATCAATCCTATCACCGGCCAGCCCTATACCGGCATTAACCCCATTACGGGACAGCCGATGTAATGGGCTATAGAAAAGTAGGCTATCTGGAGCAGTGCTGGTACATAGTCAAATATGCTATCAGCACTAAGCTCCAAAAGCTAAAGAATTGGAGGCGCAAAAAATGAAAACTCGTTTTGATAACAACAAATACTGGGTAACAACCTTTGGTGAAGCTGTTGAAATCAAAGATATGTCAACGGCTCACCTCATGAATACGGCACGTATGCTTGTGCAGAAGCCTGACCGTGTTCTCTCTATGCTGGTAGTTGACATTGAGAACAGCTTTGCCACTCCTCAGGTTTGGAGTCCGCTTTCCGCTGAAGATGATCGTGAGCAGTCCCTTCACAATGCTACCAGTATGTCTCCTAAGGCTCTGACT
>JAFTHF010000341.1 GCA_017457545.1 Clostridia bacterium | reverse complement strand
AAGAAGTCCCTCTGACACTACTGTAATTGAAAGGAGTGCGGCAAACACCATAAATTTGTCTGCCAAGGGGTCCATAAACTTACCGAAGTTAGTAACAAGCTTATACTTTCTTGCAATCTTACCGTCAAGCATATCTGTAAATGCTGTAAGACCGAATACTGCGGCGGACACAAGTCCTCTTACTATTATATTAGGTATGTAAAGGATACATGCCACAAATACGGGAACAAGAAGAACACGAAGAATGGTCAGCTTGTTCGGAAGATTCATTTTCTTTTTGTTTTCCTTCATATTATATCTCCTGTTAAATCATATTCAAGAGCATCCTTTATGCGAACACGTACAAATGTGCCCTCGGGTATTCTCTTTCTTGAAATAAAGAACACGTTGCCGTCAATTTCCGGTGCGTTATCGGCTGTTCTGCCGTAGTGACTTTCGCTGACGGGGTCATAGCCCTCACAAAGCACGTCTACCTCCTTGCCTATCTTGGAATTAAGATAAGCTTCGGTGGAGGACAGCTGTGTCTTCATAATTATATCGTATCTTAACTGCTTTACTTCCTCATCTATCTGGTCATCAAAGTTATAAGCAGGGGTATTTTCCTCTCTTGAATAGGTAAATGCGCCAAAGTGGTCAAACTTCGCTTCCTTTACAAACTCACAAAGCTCATTAAAATCCTCCTCAGTTTCTCCGGGGAAGCCCACAATTGCAGTTGAACGGATTGAAATTTCCAGTACACGTGTGCGTAATTTGGAAATTACATCACGGATAAGTGCGCCGTTACCCTTTCTGTTCATTCTCTTAAGAATCCTGTCGGAAATATGCTGAACAGGGATATCAATATACTTTACAAGCTTGGGGTTAGTAGCAAACTCCTCAATAAGAGCGTCTGTAATCTTTTCGGGATAGCAGTAAAGCACCCTTAACCAAGCAACATCTGTTTCCTCTGCCAAGCGTCTTAAAAGGGTGTGGAGGCTGTACTCACCGTAAAGGTCGATACCGTAGGAGGTGGTATCCTGTCCCACTACTACAAGCTCCTTAACGCCAAGGCTGACTATTTCCTTTGCCTCAGTAATAATATCCTCCATTTTTCTTGAACGGAATTTACCCCTCAGCTTTGGAATAGCGCAATATGTACAGTTGTTATCACAGCCCTCGGATATTTTAAGATATGCCATAGCGTCCCCTGTGGTAACTATACGGTCGCCTCCAAGCTCTACCTCATTTTTATCCTTGAATTCTGTGAATTTCTCACCCTTAGCCACAGCCCTTACTGCCTCAACAATGCTGTGAACGCTGCCTGTACCGAGAAGTGCGTCTACCTCAGGCATCTCCTTAAGAATTTCTTCACGGTATTTCTCAGCCATACAGCCTGTAACTACAATACCCTTAAGCTGACCGTTATCCTTAAGCCAAGCAATATCAAGAATATTATCAATTGATTCCTGCTTTGCATCAAGAATAAAGGCGCAGGTATTTATAACTACAATATCTGCCTCCTCACAGTCGGTTATCATACAGCCCTCCTTTACAAGGTGGCCAAGCATAACCTCAAGGTCAAGCTGATTTTTCGGGCAGCCTAAGGATACAAATCCTACCTTAATTGCCATTCTTTTCTCCTTCGGCGAATATGCGAATACCCGCCTTGATATCATTAATGCTGTATCCGTAGCGCATTAAGGACGCCATCATTTTACTAAGCTCGTCCTTATCCTTAGGCAACGGATTATATTTTTGAGCGATGATAAAGGCGCAATTAGCACCGAAATCAACCCTATCAAGGGCGCCCTTAAGAAATTCTACTGCGTCCTCTCTCTTAAATCCCTTAACTATAAATTCCTCAACGATTTTTATCTTGCCGTATTTCTTCTTAAGACAGGTATCGAGAAGAATGCCCATTTGCTTTTTCTCATCAATATAGCCTCGGTGCTCCATATAAAGCGCCACATTCTCACAAAGCTCCCTTGAATAGCCCCTCTGCATAAGCTTGGTAACAAGAGTCTTTTTATTGTTATCGCCATAGGAAAGAATGGTAAATGCGTGACGGCGTGCGTTATCGAAGAGCATCTCCTCTCTTATTTTAAGAAAATGCTCATCGTCTATTATTTCGCCCTCTGCAATATCAAATCTCTCGTACTGGTCGTTTGAAAGAAGCATCTCAAACCTTGTGCCCATTGAGGATGATATAAAAAATGTGTAGCCCTGTGGGGATTTTCTGATTTTTTCTACGGTGTAATAAATCTCTTTACTCATATTCTATCAATCCAAATTAAGTGAATCTAAATCGAAATCGCTGTCTATGTCGAATTCGTCGCTTTCTACGACATCTCCGTTCTCAATTTTTGCTTTAATCTTATTTTCAAGCTCCTGCATAAGCTCTGGATTGTCCTCAAAGAACTTTCTTGCGTTATCCTTTCCCTGAGCAATCTTTGCCCCGTCATAAGAGAACCAGGAGCCGCTCTTTTCAACTATATCAAGGCTTACAGCCATATCTACAATCTCAGAGGACTTGGAAATTCCCTTGCCGTAAAGGATATCAAACTCAGCAACCTTAAAGGGAGGGCCAACCTTATTTTTAACTACCTTAACCTTAACACGGTTACCGTAGGATTCGCTACCCTGCTTAAGTGTTTCTGTCTTTCTTACATCAAGGCGAACAGAGGCATAGAATTTAAGCGCCTTACCGCCTGTGGTGGTTTCGGGGTTGCCGTAGGCAATACCGATTTTATCTCTTAGCTGGTTAATAAAGATTACAATACAGCTTGTCTTTGAAACAATGGCAGTAAGCTTACGAAGCGCCTGTGACATAAGACGTGCCTGTACACCCATATGGCTCTCACCCATTTCACCCTCTATCTCCTGACGGGGTACAAGGGCTGCAACAGAGTCAATAACCACAATATCAATTGCGCCTGAATTAATAAGTGTTTCTGTAATTTCAAGTGCCTGCTCTCCGCTGTCGGGCTGAGAGAGATAAAGCTCATCAATATTAACGCCGATAGCCTTTGCGTATACAGGGTCAAGAGCATGCTCAGCATCTATAAAGGCTGCTGTGCCTCCTGCCTTCTGTGTTTCTGCAACTGCGTGAAGCGCAACTGTGGTTTTACCTGATGATTCAGGACCGTATATTTCAATAATTCTACCCTTGGGAAATCCTCCAACGCCGAGGGCAAGGTCAAGATTAAGTGAGCCTGAGGAAACTACGCTGACCTTTGATTTGGTCTGGTCTCCCAAGCGAACGATAGCCTCATCGCCGTTTTCCTTTCTTATCTGGGCAAGGGCAGTTTCCAATGCTTTTTTTCTATCATTTACGGCATCATTCTTTTCTGTCGCCTTGGTAGCTTTCTTT
>JAFTHF010000340.1 GCA_017457545.1 Clostridia bacterium | reverse complement strand
TCTATGAATATGTGGGGTCTTACACCTGACTTTATCGACGTGCTTGAGGGTGGCTTTGTAGAGTTCCTTTCCAATCCTAATCTTAATCAGCTCAAGGGCGAATACCTTCTCCCCTCTGTAATCGGTGAGCTTGTTGAGAGCGGTAAGGCTTCCGTTAAGGTTCTTCCTACTAACGATAAGTGGTTTGGCGTAACCTACGGTGAGGATAAATACGCAGTTAAGGAAGAGTTCCTTAAGCTTCAGGCTAACGGCACATATCCCAAAACCTTGTATTAATTAAATTAACATAAAATACCAACCGAAATTTCGGTTGGTATTTTTATTTTCTGGCAATAATATGAAAAAAGAGAGGTGAAATATATGAATGATACGGTTAAGCTTTTAAAGGAATGTAATGCAGGGGTAAAAATGGGAGTTACATCTATCAGCAGAGTAATGCCGCACGTACGAAACAGCGAAATGAAAACAGGACTTAATAAATGCAAGGACGAGCATGCAGAGCTTGGCAACAGAACCCACGAGCTTTTATTATCCTACAAGGCAGAAACAAAGGAGCCACACCCTGTGGCAAGGGCAATGAGCGATATGAAGATAAGAGGTATGCTTATGTTTAATAATAGCGAAAAAACAGTTGCAGACCTGATGACCGACGGCTGTAATATGGGTATAAAGTCCCTTTCCCGATACCTTAACCAGTATAAAAACGCTACTGAGGAAAGCAAAAATATTGCCAGGGAAATTATCACATCGGAGCAGAAGCTTAATGAGGTATTAAGATATCATTTATAAAATAATCACCGACAGAGCTTTATCTGTCGGTGATTTTATTATTTTATTATTAACTCGCATTCATTGTATTTTTGATATTCTTCTTTAATCAAAAGCTCAGTTGTATAGGTGTAAGGAAGAATAATATATTTGTTTTTTCTGTTGTTATAAGCGTCATTTATATTTGATTTGCGAATAGATTTCAAATTGGAGAGCACAATATGCGGACGATAAACAGCAAGCATTTTGAGACCGAAAATATGGGCATTTACTTTAAATACAGTTTTGATTTCTTTTAATTGAATTTTCTTTAAAACACCGAAAATGCAGTAAACAGTTATATATCCGTTATTAACCTTGTACCATTGGACATCTTTTATAGATATAAACAGTCCAAATAGGAAAATACATAATAGAACACCGTAAATAATAGATACTAATATGTTCTCATTGATACAAACGATAAAGCCTATCAGTGCAAACAGTGTTCCTGGTAAGTATAGTAACAGGTTATGTATTGAATATTTAATATTGGATTTCATAGTCCCATCCTTTAATGATGTAAGTTATTTGTAGAATTTTAAAAGCAGAGATGTAGGTAGTATCTTTGATGCAAGATGCACTGCTTTCATTGAAAATGTGGGGGTGCAGATAGCCTTATTTTTCTTTACTGCCTTAAGGGATTTTTTAACCACCTTTTCAGCGCTGATAAGATACTTTTTCTTATATTCCGGTGCATTTAAGGAAGCGAAAAAGTCAGTTTCAACAGGTCCCGGACAAACGGCAGTAACGTTAATTCCCTTAGACTTAAGCTCATACCTTATTGCTCTTGAAAAGCTTATTACATAAGATTTTGATGCAGCATAAATAGCAAAATTGGGCTGAGGAATAAACCCTGCGCCCGATGCAATCTCTAATATGGAGCAATTTTTGTCCATATAAGGAATACATATACCTGTAAGCAGTGATAGAGCAGTGCAGTTAAGAGAAATCATATTTGAAATTTGCGCCCCTGTGCTATCTTCAACCTTACCCATATACCCAACACCTGCTGAGCAAACAAGGTATTTAACCGTAGATTTGCTTTCGGAAAGCGCAGCTTTAATTATCTCTGTAAATGATGCATCTGTAATATCCAAGGAAAAATGACGTACCTTAGTTAAAAATGCGCTTGTATCTATATCACTTC
>JAFTHF010000339.1 GCA_017457545.1 Clostridia bacterium | reverse complement strand
CGATTACACCTGCAACGTTGGGACCCATAGCGTGCATAAGCAAGAAGTTGCCGGGATTTTCTCTCTGTCCTTCCTTCTGGGAAACACGTGCAGCCATAGGAACAGCAGAAACGCCTGCGGAACCGATAAGGGGGTTAATCTTCTTACCCTCAGGCAAGAATACGTTCATAAGCTTAGCAATAAGAACACCGCAAGCAGTAGCAACACCGAATGCAACTACGCCCATGATGATGATCTTGATTGTGTTGAAGCTTAAGCATGTAGCAGCAGGAGCAGTAGCACCTACGGAGATACCGAGGAATACTGTTACAATGTTCATAAGCTCGTTCTGTACTGTCTTTGAAAGACGGTTGCAAACTCCGCATTCCTTAAGAAGGTTACCAAACATAAGGCAGCCAATAAGGGGAGCTGCGCTGGGTACGATAAGAGCAACAAGGATAGTTACGATAACGGGGAAGAGAATCTTCTGTACCTTTGTAACCTCACGGAGAGGCTTCATTACGATTGCTCTTTCCTCCTTGGTTGTAAGCAGTCTCATAATAGGAGGCTGAATTACAGGTACAAGCGCCATATAGGAGTAAGCCGCAACGGCGATAGGACCGAGAAGGTGGGGTGCAAGCTTTGATGTTACGAAGATAGCAGTAGGACCGTCAGCGCCACCGATAATACCGATAGAGCCTGCCTCAGCTCCTGTAAAGCCCATGGCAACGGCAGCAGCATATGTAGCGAAGATACCGATCTGAGCTGCAGCACCGAGAATAAGGCTCTTGGGGTTTGCAATAAGGGGACCGAAGTCTGTCATTGCGCCAACGCCGATAAAGATAAGGCAAGGATAAATACCAAGCTTAACGCCGAGATAAAGCACGTCGATAAGGCCGGGGGTAATTGTATTGCCTACATTTGACTGAAGATAAGTAATAACCGCAGAGGAGGGGTCAACCTTGTCTACGTTAATAAGCGTATCGATAAGCTCCTGAGTAATGGGCTCACCGCCGAAAAGGTCCCAATGGACATGTCCGCCGGCAAAGAGAGCTTCATTGTACACGCCTGCGCCGGGTAAGTTGGTAAGAAGCATACCGATAGCGATGGGGAGAAGAAGCAAGGGCTCAAACTTCTTATGGATAGCAAGCCAGCAGAGAAGACAGGCAATAGCTATCATAATAAGATTCTTCCAACCCTGGCCTACAGTGAAGAACTGGTAAAAACCACTCTGTTCACCAAAGTTGATTATATAGTCTAACATTTACTGCCTCCGATTATGCAAGTGTGCAGAGAACAGCGCCGGCTTCAACAGAAGCACCTGCGTTAACATTTACAGAGGAAACTGTACCGTCGTTGGGAGCCATGATTTCGTTTTCCATCTTCATAGCCTCAAGAACCATAAGAACATCGCCCTTCTTAACAGCCTGACCGTTAGAAACGTTTACCTTAAGGATAGTACCGGGCATAGGAGCGCTGACAGTTGTAGCGCCTGCAGCAGCAGGAGCAACGGGAGCAGCAGGAGCAGCGGGTGCAGGAGCAACAGGAGCTGCGGGAGTCTTGATATCCGCCTTGTCAATTACTTCGAGTGTGATTTCATAAACATTACCGTTTACAGTTACTTTATATGCTTTCATTTTTCTTATTTCCTTTCTTAATTAAAGCTTTTTAAATGATACAACGCGGATAGCCGAAATATCGGTGCCGTTTTCTTCCGCTACAGCAGCGCAAACAGCTGCTACGATTTCCTGACGATTTTCCAAAGGTGCAGCTGCAACAGGTACAGGTGCGGGTGCAGCCTGAGCTGTGGGAGCATTGTCTGCCTTCTTCTTAGCAAGCTTGTCGCATACTCTGTTCATTACCTCAATAATGCCGATAAGAGCTGCAAGACCTGCGAATACGACTAAAACGCCGAGTAAGCAAACAATCCAAGTAGCAGGATCACCTTCATTCGCCGCGAAAAGCAAAAATTTATCCATTTCCTCCACTCCTTTTTATACGGGGCATCACCAGGCGTTTTCGCCTCACCTGATTTAACCCAAATTTTTTTACATTTTACCATACTTTTTATACAAAGTAAATACTTATATTAAATAATTTAATAAAATTTTACATATGTAAAGGGCGAAGAGAATTATTATCGTTTTATTAATGAAAATTTTGTGAAGAAAGTTGACAACTTGGCTCTAATATGTTAGAGTATAAGTGAAGATTAATGCTTTAGAATGGAGATTTTATTATGGAAACACCAAAGGTATTTGAAAGTGAATATCGTTTTTGTCTTATTTTGTGGGAGCATGAGCCTGTAAAGAGCAGTGAGCTTGTTGCGCTTTGCAAGGAGCAGCTTGGCTGGAAGCCTACAACCACATATACGGTTATTAAGCGTCTTTCCGACAGAGGAGTGCTTATAAACGAAAATACAATTGTAAGGGCTCTTGTTACAAAGGAGCAGGTACAGGCTGCGGAAATTAACGAAATGGTGGAAAAGACCTTTGAGGGCTCACTACCTGCATTCATCGCTGCCTTTTCCAAGCATAAAAAATTATCTGAAAAGGAGCTTGACGCTGTACAGCAGATGATAGATGACTATCGAAAGGGTATTAAATAATGTCAGCGATTTTTCTTGAGATTTTAAATATGAGCATATCGGCAAGCTATCTGATACTTGCAATTGTGCTTTTAAGGCTACCTCTTAAGAAAGCGCCAAAATGGATATCCGTTGCGCTGTTTGGCATAGCGGCAGTGCGACTTATTTGTCCCTTTTCCATTGAAAGCGTTCTTAGCCTTATTCCAAGCGCAGATACGGTGAGCCCCGATATTATGGTGACGCCCACCCCCGAAATAAATTCGGGAATACCCATTATTGACAACACCTTTAACCCTGTAATCAGCGACGCCTTTAAGCCTGAGCTTGGCGCAAGCGTTAACCCCTTGCAGATTATTGTGCCTGTTGCCTCAGTTATCTGGCTTTGCGGTATTGCACTTCTTACGGTGTACGCCCTTGTTAGCTATTTGAAAATCAGAAGCAAGGTTGCAACGGCAGTTCTTGTCCGTGATAACATTTATAAAAGTGAGGGCGTTGCCTCTCCCTTTGTCCTTTGAATTATTAAGCCGAAAATTTATTTGCCCTTCAGCATCAGCCCACAGGATGAAGCGTATGTTATTGCTCACGAGGAAGCCCATATT
>JAFTHF010000338.1 GCA_017457545.1 Clostridia bacterium | reverse complement strand
TCAGCGCTGCTGCTTATGAGATTCCATTCTCCGTCCTCATTTATAAACTGGTATATCTGGTTGCCGGACTCAACATGTGTAATCTCTATTATGTCATCCTCAGAGGTGCATACGTTCTTTGCATATTTTGCAATATATCCGTACATATCTGAGCCTGCGGTTATCTCAAGGCTGCTTAAATTACATACGTTGTAGATGGAATTACTTTGCCAGAACGCATCATACAAGATTCCCGTTATGTGCTCGGAAAGAATTACCGTACTAAGGTTACGGCAATATGAGAACGCATATTCCGGAATTATTGTTATATTCTCACAATCCTTTAAGGATACATATGTAAGGAAGGTGCTTCCGTTAAAAGCATTGGGGCTTAATTTTGCGATTTCTTCTCCCAAAATAAGCTTTTTAACTACTGTGTTATCCTGTAATGAGTAGGGCATCACAGTAATTCCCTTGATTTCCTTCTCATTATATACAAGTCCCTTGAAATCCAAGGTGTCCTTTTCTCCTGTGTATCCCTTAAACAACCAGATGCTGTCTCCGTCAGACATAAACTGATAGCCTTCTACCTCTATATTCTGAAGAGGAGTCTCATCCATTGATTTATGAATTACATATGCATAACGAGCTACGTTACCGTGATCGTAAGAGCCACATTCAAGCTCCAGGTCACTGAGATTATAAAGCTCTATAAGCTTCTGGCAATCGGAAAATGCTTGGGAATCAATGCTTTCAAGAGATGATGGTAAAATAACCATTTCAAGATTTCCGTTCCATATAAATGCGCTTTGAGGAATTACGGTAATAGATGTATTATTCTCAAAGGAAACCTTCTTCAAATTGTAGCAGCTCTTAAATGCGCCCTCGCCTATACTCTTAACCTCATCGCCTATAATAATCTCCTCAAGGTAGCTATTATATGAAAAGGCTTCACTCATAATTGAGTATGCGTTTATGGTCTTTCCGTTATATTCAAAGCTTCCAAGCTCTAATTTCTTATCTGTGCCGCTATATGATTTAACAACCCATAAATCATCGCTGTGCCAATACAGAAACTTGCCTATTCTTGTTTCTGTAAGAGGCTCTTCATCCATAGATTTATGAATTATAAAGGCATATCTTGCAACATAGCCATTATCTGATGAACCGATGGTAAGCTCCATTTCGGAAAGATTATAAATTTCAATAAGATTCCTACAATTTTCGAATGCTCCGTACTCGATTTTTGTAAGTGATGACGGTAATACCACCTGCTCGAGATCATAGCAGTAATTAAAGCAATTCGAAGGAATTACTGTAATTGAAGAATTATCCTCAAAGGATACCTTTTTAAGATTTGTAATATTATAGAAGCTTTCATTGCCCAGCTTCTTTACGGCATCTGTAATCACAAGCTCAGAAATGCTGCTGTAGCGGAATACGCCATCTGTAATTTCATATGAGCTTACAGTAGTATCCCCATACGAGAATTCGCCAAGGGTTAGCTTGTTTGCTGTTCCTGTATACTTGATAAGGAACCATTCATTGCCTGTTTTGGTGAATACAAAATCATCGATTGTTACCTCAACAAGCTTTTCTGCGTCTGCATTATTATGAATAACATATGCGTAATATGCAACGTATCCATATGTGTGCGATCCCCTAACCAAATCCAAATCAGACAAATTATATACCTGTCTGAGATTGTCACAGCCATAAAATGTATCATAATCAATGTATTTTATAGCCTTTGTTAAGGTAACGCTCTTTATATTTCTGTTTCTGGTGAAGCTGTAATTAGGGATATTATACTCGGTAATTTCCTCTTCTCCGTTCATAAACGATAACGGGAATACGATTTCCTCTATACCCTTATCGTATTTGTTGAAATACCACAATCCGTTATCGCCAAGGATAAACTCAAGACCGTTTGCCTTAACCTTGGTAACAGGTGTATCATCTGTTCGGTAAGCCATACAGTAATTTCTTAAGCATGTATCATCATACGTGTTGATTTGGATATCCGAGAAATTATACACCTCATTCAGATTATAGCAGGAGATGAAGGCATAGATTCCGATATGCTCCAGGCTTTCGGGGAGCACAACGGTGTCTATATTCATACAGCTTTCGAATGCCCAATCACCTATGGTCTTAAGCGAATCGCCAAGCTCAATTGTTTTAAGGCGATAGCATCCACCAAAGGCGCTTGTGCCAATGGCTTCCATTCCCTTTGTATAGATGATTTCTTCCACACTGTCAAGTGATTGGAAGCTATAATCCTTTACTACAGTTTCGTTAGTAACGGTTATGCTCTTTACACTATCGGGGAATTCCCAATTATAGCCTGAAAAAAGCACACAGAAGCTGTTTGCATCATTTCTTTCAAGTCCTACAAACGGAACAGTTACAGCAGCAATATTATTGCATCCGTATAAAACATTTCTTCCAAAATACTCTACGCTATCCGGGAAAACGATGGATTCCAGCTTTTCATCATAATAGAAGCAATATTCGCCTACTGTGGTTAGGGTATCGGGTAAGGTGATTTCTACAAGTGAGCTACATTCGCCAAAGGCATAGCTTCCCATTTCTGTAATATCACAGTCCAACACTATTTCCTCAATATATCTGCAACCATAAAACGCTCTTTCTTCAATAGATGTAGAGTTTGTTACAGTTATTTTCTTAAGATTATCGGGAACAGAGCCGCCGTTAAAGAGTAATGCGAGGCTTGATACCTTTTCTTTGGTGTTTCCAATGTGCGGAACGCTGATTTCCTCAATGGTAGTAACTCCTCTTACAATTTCATTACTGAGTGATGTAGTATTACTCGGTACTGTAAGAGATGTAAGCGATGTGAACTCAAAGGCTCTTGAGCCTATTGATGCTACACTGTCGGGAATTGTAATGCTTGTTATACCTGTACAATTCGAGAATGCACAGGAGCCAATGGATTCAATACCCTCATTAAGAGAAATTTCCTCCAAGCTTACGCAACCGTAAAATGCCTTATCTGCAATAGAATTATCAGCTGTAATTGTTATTTTTTTAAGTCCCTCCGGCAAGGTGTCGCCGAATACGTATGACAAGGTGCTGTCAGAATCTACATTTGAGCCAAGGAAAGGAATTGTGATTTCCTTAATTCCTGTACAACTGTCGGCAAAGCCCTCTCCAATAGATGTTACTTTATCTGAAAGTACCAGCTCTGTAAGGGATGTGCATTCTGCAAAGGCTTTTTCGCCAACTGAGGTAACACTGTCGGGAACGGTAATTTGAGCAAGCTTTTCACAGCCTTCAAAGGCTTCGGCATTAATTTCAACTGTGGCATCAGGTAATTTAATGCTTGTAATTCCGATACAGCCCTTGAAAATCTGTGCAGGGATAACTGTAATTGCGCTGTTAATTTCAGCGCTTTCAACAGACTCACAGCCCTCAAATGCGCCGTAGCCGAGATTAGTAATGTTGCTGAGCCAATCAATATTTTCAAGAGAGGTACAGCCCTTAAACGCCTGTATTCCTATTTCTGTAACTCCCTCAGGGATATCAATATCGTTAAGACTTGAGCAGGATGTAAATGCATTGTTAGGAATAGAAGTAATATTATCGGGAAGGTCTATACTTTCAAGTGCTTCACAATTGAAAAATGCACCGTTTCCAATGCTTGTAACAGTGTCGGATAAAACAACCGACTTAAGATTTTTACAGTCGCTGAAGCAGTAGTTGTCTATACTTTCAACCATTCCGCCAATATTCACAGATACAAGACTGTTAAAGCCAGAAAAGGTATTACTGCCTATATATTTTGCGCCTCTTACTCTGATATTTTCCAGTTTAATATCATATGTTCCGAAAAGGTCTGCCAGTGTATAGGGCTTTTCAACGGTTTCTCCGATAAAGGAGATTGTAAGATCCTTTAAGCCTGTACATTCATTTAAAGCGTTTTTCTCTATTGTCTTTACACTTGTGGGAATAATAAGACCGGAAATACCTACACAGCCCTCAAAGGCATTTTCTCTGATAGTGAGTAATGATGACGGCAATGTTATATTTTTAAGTGATTTACAGCCTGAAAATACACCCATA
>JAFTHF010000337.1 GCA_017457545.1 Clostridia bacterium | reverse complement strand
GGATATCTCGGTGCAATCAAGGAGCAGAACGGTGCGGCTATGTCCCTTGGCAGAACCTCTACCTTCCTTGATATTTATTTTGAGCGTGACCTTAAGAACGGAACATATACCGAAAGCGAGATTCAGGAGATTATCGACGATTTCGTTATGAAGCTCCGTATGGCACGTCACCTCCGTACACCCGAATATAATGAGCTTTTTGCAGGTGACCCCATGTGGATTACCGAGTCTATCGGCGGTATGGGCGAGGACGGCAGAACTCTTGTTACAAAGAATTCCTTCCGTATTCTTAATACACTTTACAATCTTAACCCCTCAGCTGAGCCTACCCTTACTGTGCTTTGGTCTGACAGACTTCCTAAAGCATTTAAGAGATTTGCAGCCAAGGTTTCCTGCGATACTGACTCTATCCAGTACGAAAACGATGAGGTAATGCGTCCTGTATACGGTGACGACTATGCTATTGCCTGCTGCGTTTCCGCTATGAGAGTTGGTAAGGATATGCAGTTCTTCGGTGCGAGAGCCAACCTTGTTAAGCTTCTTCTTATGAGCTTAAACGGTGGCCGTGACGAAAAGAGTGGTGAGCAGGTTGCCCCTGCCGGCAGTCGCTTTGAGGGTGAATACCTTGACTATGATACTGTTCTTAAGCTTATGGACGAATACCGTCCCTGGCTTGCAAGGACATACGTTAAGGCTATGAATATGATTCACTTTATCCACGATAAATACGCCTATGAAAAGGTTCAGATGGCGCTTCACGATACAACCGTACATCGCTACATGGCGTTTGGTATTGCAGGACTTTCCGTTCTTGCAGACTCCCTCTCCGCTATTAAGCATGCTAAGGTTAAGGTTGTCCGTGATGAGACAGGTCTTATTGTTGATTACATTACAGAGGGTGATTTCCCCAAGTACGGTAACGACGATGACAGGGCTGACCTTATTGCTAAGGAACAGGTTGAGCTTTTCTATAATGAGCTTAAGAAGATACCCACATACAGAGAGGCTGAGCATACTCTTTCCATTCTTACAATTACATCTAACGTTGTTTACGGTAAGAAGACAGGTAATACTCCCGACGGCAGACGCCTTGGTGAGCCCTTTGCCCCCGGTGCTAACCCTATGCACGGACGTGACGCAAGCGGTGCCCTTGCATCTCTTAACTCTGTGGCTAAGCTTTCCTATGATGTATGTAAGGACGGTATTTCAAATACCTTCTGTATAGTTCCCTCTGCCCTCGGTAACGATAATGAAAGCAGATACAGTAACCTCTGCTCCATTATTGACGGCTACTTCGGTCAGAAGGCACAGCATATCAACGTTAATGTATTCAACCGTGAAATGCTTCTTGACGCTGTTGAGCATCCCGAAAAGTATCCTAACCTTACTATTCGTGTTTCAGGCTATGCTGTTAACTTCCATAAGCTTTCAAGAGCTCAGCAGAATGAGGTAATCGCAAGAACCTTCCACAACGAAATGTAATATGGCTGATAAAAAGGGATATGTTCATTCCTTTCAGAGCCTTGGCGCAGTTGACGGTCCCGGCATAAGATATATTGTGTTTTTACAGGGCTGTCCCTACCGTTGTCCCTACTGTCACAATCCCGACACCCGTGAGTTTACAGGTGGCACACCCTACTCTGCTACCGAAATTGCCGACAAGGCAGAAAGGTATAAGACATACTTTACAGGTGGGGGTGGAGTAACTGTTTCGGGTGGTGAGCCTCTATGTCAGAGGGAGTTTGTAGCTGAGCTGTTTGCAGAGCTTCACAAAAGAGGAATTTCCACATGTGTTGATACTGCGGGAATTAAGCCCGATAATGCGGTTGCTGAAATGCTTAAGCATACGGATACTGTGCTGTGCGATATCAAAATTCCTGACAGATGCTCCTATAAGGAGATTTTCGGTGGCAGCCTTGATGACACTCTTGAGTTTCTTAAGCTTTGTAATGAGCTTAACGTAAATGTTATTATTCGACATGTGGTAGTCCCTACCCTTACAGACAGCGAGGAAAACATTCTTAAAATCAAGGAGCTTTTAAAGGATATAAGGTATGAAAAAATCGAGCTTCTCCCATTTAAAAAGCTGTGTCAGCACAAATATGATGAGCTTGGCATTGACTTCCCCATGAAGGATATCCCCGAGTGCTCAAAGGAAACAATTAAAAAATTAAAGGCGCTTTTATAAGCGCCTTTTTTAATTAAAAGAGATAGCGCAACGGCTATCTCTTTTATACTGTTATTCAACATTAACTATCATATAATCATTATAATTTATCCACGCATCGTTCCACTTCTGTATCATAGCGAGGGCGTTTGCCTCACCTGTAGAATAGAAGGTGTCAAAATTGTTTGTATTGCCGCTATAGGAGTTAGCTCTTAAATCTGGGAAAACTGAGGACCATTCCACTGTGCTTGCATGGTCATAGGAAATACTCGGGAGAATATATTCGCCCAGCACATCTATTTCATATTCACCCCAGTTTCTTTCAGCAATAAGTGACGTATAATATGCGTCCATAGTGTAAAGCGTACCTGTGGCTGCAAGAATATCAACAAAGTACTCGGAAAGCTCTCTGTCAACAGTTACCTTCGGAATACACATTACTGTTGCCTGCTGAGTGCTACAGGGTGCATAATATCTGCCCTGATCCTCACTTAGCATGGGGAACGGAACAACGCCAAACTCCGCTGTCAGCTGTCTGGAATTATAAATGCACTCATTATAGAACATCAGCCTATCCTCATTGAATGCTTCAACGGCATTAGAGCCCCAGTAGGAATCAGAGCCCCATTTATCATGGCACCAGTTAGCATTATTGCATGTAATTATCGCATTAATAATGGTATCGACCTTATCTGAATTTATAGTCAGCTCAAAGCACTGCGTATCGGGATTAACGCCCACATGATTAACACCGAAATATTCATAGAATTTATCAAGTGAGTTTACAGAAAGACCGAAGCTGTCGCCGTCGTCCTCATATCCGTCACCGTCATCCTCATAGACTGAATTGGCATAAGCCACAAGCTTATCGAAGGTCCAGCTTCCGTTGAAAACGGAGCTGTAAATCTTTGATGATTCTGTTTCACCCAGAAGATTTTTATTAAAGTACATTACATATGCAGTTTCAATATCAAGATTGGAAAAATCACCGCCTATAAAAAGCGTGTGACCGTCTACGGTAAATTCCTTTACTGTTTCCTGTCTGAAATATGGGCTTGAAAGATCTAAAATCTCGCTATCTGCAAGATCGTAAACATAACCCTTAACTGCAAGAGAATGGGTTTCCATAACTCTCGGCATAGCAAGCTCATATGACATATTACCTGACAAAAATGCGGTTTCAATAGCATCTGACAGCATATAACGACTTGCATTTATAAAGTTAACATCTACTGAGAAAAGCTCCTCAATAAACGCCTCTCTTTCAAGCACTGCAATATCTATCAGCTGTCCAAAGCCCGAGGAACTGCCGGGCTTAACGCAAAGCTCCACAGTTGACCATGGATATGACGGATTAGGTGACCAAGTTGTACAGGCTATATTAATTGTGGCATCCTCGTATGAAGGAAATTCCTCATCGGGATTTTCAGGAAGCGACGGATATAAGCCCTCCTCACCTGATGATGTGGTCTGAACGCTGAGCACCTTTATAAGCTCCTGCTCTCCGTTACCGTCATTCAAATCATAAGCATATGTTACTCTTATATTGTATGTAAGACCGGGTAACAGTCCCATAAAGCCTCTTACACTTATATTTGTTGTTTCATATACAAGATAGTCAAATAAAAGAAGTTCTATCTTCTTCACATTACCAACATTATGCTTATCAAGCTCTTCAATTTCAAAATTGATTGTAGTATCAGTAGCTACTGCGCCTGTAATAGCGACAAACGGCTTATCAACCTCATCTGTGTATACATCATAGGTGGCAACCTTATTTTGAACACCGTTGCCATCGTTTATATCATAGCTGTAATTTACCTTAATAGTGTATCTTGTGTCAGAAAGAAGCTTATCAAAGCTTCTTGTGTCTGCTCCGCTTACAGCTATACTTGTATTACCCTTATAAAGCTCAATCTTTCCTATGGTGCACACATCATCTACATCGTTAGTATCCAGAACAAAGCTAACACTGGATGTGCTGCTGTCGGTAAGATAAACCTTAACTCTCGGTGTTTCTGTTTTATCGGTTGTAAAGTTAAGCAGCGATGTTTTAATTACATCTCCCTCGCCATCGTTAAGGTTATATTTATAGGTAAGCTTAATAGTATATTTTGTATTTGATAAAAGGTTATTAAATGACCTTACACTTGTATCAGATGCCACCACAGGCTCCTTATCTCCCTGCAAAAGCTCAATCTTTTGGATTGTACAAGCTCGGTCAGTATCCTTTTTGTATATTTCAAAATCTACACTTGTGCTTGTAGCGATGGCATTCAAAAGTAATACAGTAGGCTCATTAAGAGCTTCCGTAGTAATATCAAGAGTTTTTACATCTGTTTTTTCTTCTCCGTCAAAGATGTAGCTATAAGTAACCTTAACAGAGTATTTTGTATCTGAAAGCAGATTGTCAAACTGTCTTACGTATAAATCAGTCGCCTCCACCGGTTCATCATTACCGTGAATAAGCTCAATTTTGGTTATGCTACCTGTGTTCAGTACATCATTTTCAATTATCTCAAACGAAATACTGTTATGTGTTGAGCTTGGGTTTACAAGATATACAGATGGCTCTGTCTCAGGTACACCTGAGCTACAGCCTGTAAATATAAAGGCCACGGAAAGCATCAACACAATAACTGATGAAAGCAATAATATTTTCCTTTTCATTATTATCTCCTTTCAGGAATTGATGTTATTATTTTACCATAAAACCATGTATTTGTCAACATAGCCATATTTTACAATTATTTGCAAATAAACTTGACAAACTAACAAAATTATAGTATTATATAGTGGTACAAAAAAATAAGCGGATGTGGCGGAATTGGCAGACGCGCCAGACTTAGGATCTGGTATCTCCGATGTGCAGGTTCAAGTCCTGTCATCCGCACCAAACAGTAGAAATCCGAACCCAAAGCCGGTAGGCGAAGGGTTCGGATTTCTTTTTGTGTTCGGTGATATGTGAT
>JAFTHF010000336.1 GCA_017457545.1 Clostridia bacterium | reverse complement strand
GTAAATCCTTTACTCCGTTTTTCTCGTAATCCTCCTTACAAGCCTTAAGCGTAGCAGGATCGCTGTCTGCAATCCCACGGATAACCACATTGTCATCTCCGATAAGCGTCCAGGCAACATATGCCCCTCTTTTAAGACCGACAACGCCTAATTTAACAATTTTCTTTTCCATAATCTATCTGACCTCAATAATATTATGAATATCAACACGGTCAATGTAAACATTAACCGTTCCGTCCTCAGCAACAGTAAAGGGAAGCTCCTTGTTTTCCGGCTGAAGCATCAGCTTTTTTGGAGTATTTGGCAAATCAAGAGTAAGCTTAATGTCAAGGACAGGTGGAATATAGTCGTCTGTTGCAGATGAGGAATCTGCGTGGGAGCCACCACCGTTGACAAGCTGAAGCATAAGCTTATTATCCTTATTCAAAGCTACGATTTCAAGTCTGCCAAGAGCAGCATCAACATGAGCTATTGGAGTATAAAGGCTATCTGCAATCCTCTTCATAAGCTCTCTGTGTAGGTACTGTGTGCCTGTATGGTACTGTATACCGATATCAAAGCCAATGGCTGCAATCTGCCCGTCGCCGTATGGCACGGTAGCAGACAGAGGAATAGGTGTATCAATTGGCTTTTCTGCAAAGAAAGCATTATACTGTGAGCTTTCAGCTGTAATTTCACAGGGTGAAAACAGAGAACCAAAGCAACTTTTGTCTATTGTAAATGAGTAAGGCTTATAAGCATCAGAGGATTTATTGTTGTGCCCGTCATTCTGCACAGCAGAGGAAGCAGTTGCATTTTCCACATAATCATTACAGGTAAAGGGTGCACCCGCATCTGCAAAGATTGAGCAGGTTTTTTTACCTACCAAAACAAGCTTTCCACCCCTCCTTGCATATTCCAGAAGGGACCTTACGGTTTCCTCCTTAAGCCCATAGAACAGCTCAGGCACTACAATCATTTTATATTCGCTAATATTCTTCTTAAGTGTATGCTCGCATACAATTTCAAGGGACTGTCCGATATCGCAAAGAAGAGATGACAAGCCCATAACCCTTTCGTAGCCCGACCTTGTATAAAGATACTGAGATTCGCGATTTCTGTCAAAGGTGGACAGAAGAAGCGCAGCCTGATGCACAGGTGTACCACGGTGGCAAAAATCCTTTCTTTCAAGAACAAAGCTTGAAAGCTCCTTAAGATTTCTTAATTCCCACATCTTAGGTGAGCCGTCTCTGTTCTGAGGAACATAGTTCTGATATGCACCGCCCAAGGCAATTACTGCAGCTGCCTCCTGCTTCATCTGGTTTACGTGCTTTGTCGTATAGGCAGCACGGCCACCCACAACGCTACGAAAGTTCCAGGACATAAGATCCCAAACGTAGCCCTCCTGCTGAGCCAAGGCACGGGCCGCGTATCGGGCAGACTTGAAGGAGTTCAGAGGGTTCAAATCTCCCGAGAGAAAATCTACATTTACAGACACCTCCTCGGGCATATGGTCGCTGAATGCCCAGTTTGAGCATATTTCAAAATCGGGATATTTTTCGTGAACAGCATCTACATAATGACGTAGATATCTTCTGAAAAGCTCCCTGTTATAATCTCTGTATTCGTAATAATAGGGCTTGTCGCAGCTTGTAGGCAGATTGCCGTTAAGGGTGATGCCTGTTTCATTTTCAAAGGCTGCAACGGTTTCTTTTG
>JAFTHF010000335.1 GCA_017457545.1 Clostridia bacterium | reverse complement strand
GGTAACTCCACTAACCCCACAAGATTCCAGCATCCTGTTGCAGGTACATACAAGAAGTGGTGTAACGAAAACGGTGTTAAGTACTTCTCCGTTGCTTCCGGTGGTGGTACAGGCCGTACACTTCATCCTGATAACATGGCTGCAGGTCCTGCTTCCTACGGTATGACAGATACAATGGGTAGAATGCACGGTGACGCTCAGTTCGCTGGTTCTTCTTCCGTTCCTGCTCACGTAGAGATGATGGGTCTTATCGGCGCAGGTAACAACCCCATGGTTGGTATGACTGTTGCGGTTGCAGTTGCTATCGAAGAGTCTAACAAGTAATTAAGGCTTTTGCCTGAAATAAAAGCTCTCAAGCTTATGCTTGGGAGCTTTTTGTTTTGCGCACTTGAAAAGGTAATTAATATGTGATATAATAAAAATACAAGTAAAAACACTGTAAAAAGGAGAATAAAATGGTAATTGGTGTTATTATAGGCATATTAATTGTAGCAATAATTGCTGCCCTTTGTGGTGCTTGCTACTATTTCCACAAAAAGAAAAATAAGACAGCGATTAAAATCTGCGGCATAATCTGTGGTGTTCTCGCTATAGTCTTCTTTACCGTACCTATGAGCTTTCGTACTGTTGATACCGGTGAGGTTGTAGTTGTAAAGCATCTCGGTGAAGCAAAAAATGTAAGAACAGCAGGTACATATTTTGACTTTTGGTTAACAGAAACATATGACAGATATGATGCAAAGGTGCAAAATGTAGAAATATTAACTGCCGCATATTCAAGCGATGCTCAGACAATGGATGTGGCAATGACGCTCCAATATCAGATAAGGACAGATAAGGTAATTGATATCGCTAAGCAATACGGCTCACTTGATGTATTGCAAAGCCGAATTGAATCTATCGCAATAGAAAAAACAAAGTCTGTGCTTTCCTCATACAAAGCAATGGACATTATTTCCGACCGCGCATCTATGTCACCCAAGGTAGAGGAAGTAATCAAGACTGCCATAGTCGATGAATATCATGTAACTATCGCAACAGTTGTTTTGACAAATATAGACTTCTCAGATGCTTTTGAAAAGGCGGTTGAGGACAAAATGATAGCTGAACAGAAGCAGCTTCAGGCAGAATATGAAAATATGACAAAGGTTGCCGCTGCTGAGGCTGAAGCTAAAGCTGCAGTACAAAAGGCTGAGGGTGAGGCTCAGGCTAAGCTTAAGGAAGCACAAGCGCAGATTGAAATTGCTAAGGCTACTGCTGAGGCTAAGCTTATTGCTGCAGAAGCAGACAAGGAAGCACAGATTGAGATTGCTCGCGCCCAGGCAATTGCATTACAAATCAAATCAATTGAGGTTGCCAAGGCTCTTGGATTCTCTGTAAATGAAACCGTTATCAAGGATGAAGACGGAAAGGAAAGTGTCGAATATACAATTGACTTTACCGGTAAAACAGCTGAAGAAATCGCCGTTATCGCTGACTACCTCAAATATGCCGAATATCTTGCTAAATGGGACGGAAAGCTTCCCTCCGTTATGGCAGGAGATTCTGCAAGCATAGTAGTTCCTGTACAGCCCAATCCGTAAAAACACAAAAAAACGCGGCCTAGTGTCGCGTTTTTTATGTTTTAAGTTCACTTAAATAGCTTTCGGGACGGTGGGCATCGATTTTGGAATATTTGCCCTTTTTGCCTATTTCAAGCATTGTGCCGACGTGGTAATAGCCTAAAAATGCCGGGGGCACGTGGGTGACGATATCGTCAATATTGCGTATTACGGTAAATTGCTTCCAACGGTTCTTGATGTTATCATTTCTTGGCCCCCAAAGCACTCTTGGCGCGCCAAAACCGTAACCGTATGTGTTTTTTCTTAACTCAGGACGGTTAAACCACACATATTCGTGGCACAAAATCGCAAGGGCAGCTCCGTGGGAATAGCCTACGGTAATTATGCTTTCCACAGTCTTATCAAGGATATGTGGGCGAAGATGCAGCTCCATGCTTTTCCACACCTTAAGAAAGCCTCGATGGGCATACCACGCAGTTTTATCCATTCTTTTATATGCTTTGGCAGGGAAATCAAGGTTATTTTTCCAGTCCTCTCTGCCATTTGAGCATTCAAGATATATGTACAATCTATTTTCTATTCTTTCAACGGCGAAATCTCCCGCATTCTGCACGTGGTTATAGCCGATTTCGTTACATCTTTTAAACAAATCGTAAAGCTCCATATACATTCTCCTTTTCTGATATTATATGCGCTTATACCTACCCTTGATAAATAAAAAATGGCGACACGTGTCGCCATTTTTTATTAAAATTCAATCTCAATCTCTACCTTGTCAAGTGCAGACTCAAGGATATACTTAATATCCTTTTCAGAAAACTCCTCATCGGGAGAGCCCTTTACTCTTTCCCAGTTTTCCTTAACATCCTTATTTAAACCAAGCTCCATATCCTGAAAATATGACAAGGATGCGCTTTGGCTTTTCGGATTATAAATTATCAATACTGTATGCTCCTTGCTATCTATGGCTGTAGGATACATCCATTCAACATAGTAATATATTTTTCTATCGGAAACACAGCTAAAAGTAAATAGAATTAACGCAATCAAAATAAACCTAAAAAAAATTAAAAAATTTTCAAAATACTTATTGACAACAGGAAATTCTTGTGCTATAATATCAAGGCACTTAAGGATATTGGGGAATTGTGTAACGGCAGCACGACAGACTCTGACTCTGTTTGTGAGGGTTCAAATCCTTCTTCCCCAGCCAGAAAAAAACGACAAGTTTCGACTTGTCGTTTTTTCAATTAAATCCGCCTTCTGCGAAATAAATCCACCTGTGGTGGATGAAATCGCTTTGCGATGAAATCTGCCTTACGGCAGAAGATGGGCGGATTTGATTTCATCTGAAGCCGAAGGCTGAAGATTTCATTCGAGCTAAGCGAGGATTTCATCGTGTAACGCACGATTTCATTAACATTACTCGAGTTCTAAACCTTATTAAGGAACGCAAAAATATCTTTTTCGTAGCCTTTGCACATAAGACCTTCTAACTGAACTTAAAGTTAGAAGGTCATTTTTTATTTTTAAAGCAAACTAATTCGAATCAAAATAATTCGACCACACCTCACTAATTCGAACACCAGAATTAGTGAGGTTTTTATATTTACAACAAAGAACGGTTGCTCGGAAGAGTAACCGTTCTTCTTGTTAATGTACATTATTCATAAAACTCTATTGTGAAAAACTTTTTTCTACAATTTACATTTCTTCTCTTTAATTCATTATAAAATTCTTTTCCTATCGGGTCATATTTAGTTTCTATTTTCAATGATTTTTTCATGATGCTTAACCAATGTTTTGTGTCGTAGTCTTTCATTGTGCATAAAATTTTCTCTTTCAGAATCACATCGATTTCCATTCTCAATAAAGCTTCTTTACAGCTATTAGATAGAATATTAAAGTCTTCAATGCTTCTTATGAATGTGAGCGGGGGTTCTTCCTTTATAATCAAATTCAAGCACTCTGCATCTATACATTTAATTACTTCACTAAAGAAAACTAACTTTAATCTCTTAGCCACAAAATACATTGCCACTATTACTTCTGAAACAAATTCGATATTTTTATCCTTAAGTTCTTGATTTATTTCATTAGGATATAATTTGCAATACTCTTCGAATAAAAATGTGTTATAAACTAAGTAAGCGAAATCATCCACATCATACAAGCACAATTTGTTTTTAATAATCAGAGCAATATTATCATCGTTTTTGATTTTTAAAATACCTGTATATCCTTTTCCTATATTATTTACATAGTATGTTAAATCAATTTCATCAAAGAAAAATCTCATAAAATCATCATTTGATTTAATAAATTCTTCTGTTATATCTATTTCCGTATGATGCTCATTAATATATTCACCTAATTTGCTTCGAGATACATTATCCATTAAAGATATGATGTTATCTAAAGTCAATTTTATTTGTTGCTTGTCCAAAAGGGCTTCAACAATATTTGAGTTAATATATTCGCAATACTCAATTTCTGCTGTTTCTTTGCTTACTATCAACTTCTTTAATTCGTCACTTATATTATCATTGATAAGCAATTCCAACAATCCTTCAGAAGATAATTTTCCTTTTTCAATTGTTGAATATATTTCTTCGATATATCCATTGATATGTGCATTAACTCGATTTTTCAATGCACTATTATCAAGAGCTCTTATACAATCGTAATTTCTAACGTCGATTAACACATCATCAACATTATAATAATCTCTTAAAATTGTATTTATATTAGCATAAGAGAATTTATACAAATCGTTATCTAAGACATACGTAGAGTACGGATTTCTTGCAAATTCAAAAAGTGTTGTAAAATTAAGTTTAAATGCTTTAGCTAAATCTTCAATTTCAAAATTGGGATTATAAAATTTATTACAAAATCCCAAGCAACTATTAATAACTAACTCAACTTTGCTGTTAGCATTCATACTCTTTAAATCTTTGATGGTTATATTACTATCATTAATAATATCCATTTGAATAAGTTCTTTGTGCTCGTCAGTAATAATATCACTATT
>JAFTHF010000334.1 GCA_017457545.1 Clostridia bacterium | reverse complement strand
TAATCGCAAGGATAATATAATCGCATCGCAAAATGCCCTTTCCTTATACGGTGCAAATCTTATTGCCAACTTTACCTGGAGCATAATATTTTTTGGCTTTAATAAGTTTTTGTTTGCCTTTGTGTGGCTTCTTTTCTTGCTTTTTATAATTATCCGTATGATTATTTCCTTTGAAAAGCTAAATAAGGTAGCCGCATATTTACAGCTACCTTATATGGTATGGGTAATCTTTGCAGGGTATCTTAATTTCGCAATCTGGTATTTAAACAGATAAAAACCGACCCACGTGGGTCGGTTTTCTTATTATTCCTTAGTCCAATGCTTAAGTCCGTCTACTCTTGTGCCAAGAGGCAAGGGTGTCTTACCCTCTTTAAGCTGACTTATATTATCCTTAAAATCCTGACAGCAAAGGTCTCTGTCTCTTTTAATTGTCCAAGGACAGCCAAAATCAATCTCGTAAAGCCATACGCCATTGTAGTTTACATCCTTAAGGGCTGAAATAAGCTGCTGCCAGTTTATATCACCCTCGCCGGGCAACCAATGTCTTTCGTTATTGAAATCATAGTCAGAAATATGAGTTGACTCGATTTTATCCCCGAGGGCGTGGATAAATTTAACTATATCCTCGTCAAGAAGATGATTGGTATCGAAGCAAGCCTTAAGGTTGGGGTGAGCGCTAAGCAGCTCCAGCATATCAGAGGAATTTCTGCCAAGACAGGTTCTCGGAAGGTCCTCAACAAGAACCACTGAGCCGTATTCCTTTGATAGCTCTGCCAGCTCAAAAAGGCTCTTTTTCGCACACTCCATGCGACTTTTTCTGTCCTCCTCAGCTATTGGCTCTCCACTTGCGTGAATAATATACTTATGTATTCCTATCTCTGAGCCCTTTTTTATAAATTCGCTAAGATAGGCTACGCTGTCCTCTGCCATATCCTTTCTTGAAATATCTATTTCGTTAAAGGGCCAGAAGGGCAAATGAAAGGACCACAGATTTACATTGTATTTTTCCGACCAAGCCTTAAGCTGAGCAAAATCAAGCTTGTCGCTTTGCCACTTATCAACGGAAATTTCAAGATGCTTAATACCTGCAGCCTCACAGTCCTTAAATAGCTGCTCATTTACAAATCCGGGTGTTGAAAGTCCTAATTCAAACATATTAATCCTCCTTGGTAATTCTAAAAATAAGGTCTGCCATAAGCTCATCTCTGTTTATGCTGTATACATATCTCATTGAATAAGGAAGAGGCTCATCCTCATAAAATCCGTTATAATCCGGCAAATAAACCTTCTCTATTCTTGAACGCAAAAAGCTACCTTTTTTATCAAAAAGCCACGAAATCGCACATACGTCCCATATGATTCGTGTCCAGGGACGACCCTTTGCATAGGATTCTGCCTCTTTTATTGTATATCTGCCAAGGTAATCGGAAAGGGGTGTTTTATTAAGAAGCCACCTTTCAATTTCAGCACCAGACAAGCGAAATTCGCTTACCACACCCATACAAGGAAGCTGAACAAAGGGTACACCGCTACCCATAACTACTCTTGCTGAGGCGATATCCTGAAACATATTAAATTCCTTGGTGTCGGAAAAATGACGTGCGTGACCTCCAAGCCATACGACCACAATTCTGTCAACTATCTGAGGATTTAAAAGAATGGCAGATGCCACATTTGTTATAGCTCCGATTGCAACCACGTATAAGGGCTTTTCCTTGGTGTAGCACATAGCTCTTTCGGAAAGGTCCTTGGCTGCATCCGATATAACAGGTGAGCTCTCATGTCTTAAAAAGCTGTTTGAGCCGTAGTAAAGAGGGGTATAACATTTAACAAGGGCAAGCAGTCTTTTTATTTCATTATAGCTAAGCTCCATTCCCTTTTCGGGATTAAAATTGCTTTTAGGATTGGAAAACGGGGCTGCATAAATTGCCTTTACATTTACTCTGTCGGGTGAGCGAAGCAGATATGCGATAGCATACTGGTCATCAACCTCGTTATATGCGTCGGTATCAAGAACGCAATCAACTATTCCCGAGGGAGCATTGAGATTTTTAATTCTTTCCTTATCTGTCATCTTTTTTTATATTCCTCTAAAATTTCACCGGCTACCCAGTCGTTTACTCTGCCCTGATAGTGAATAAGGTCCCAACGGAAGATGCCGAAGTCCCACTGATTAGCATCATAAAAGGGGCATCTTGTGGGGTCAAACAAAGCTGTATCCTTAAGCTCAGCTGTCAGCCTTTCAAATATATCATTAATGTAGTGCATTGTTGCAAGACAGCCACCTGTGGGGTCCTCATTTGTAAATAC
>JAFTHF010000333.1 GCA_017457545.1 Clostridia bacterium | reverse complement strand
TACTATAATACCCTGATATACGGTGCCTGAAATAAGTCCACCGGCAAATATACTCTCCTTAGAGTCACGTGGGGGCTTCTTCATAGCGTTACTTTCTGCCTCCTCCATACCGAGGGCAAGGGCAGGTAAGCTGTCTGTAATAAGGTTTATCCAAAGAATATGTGTAGGCTTAAGAATTGTAAAGCCAACCATTGTTGCGAAGAAAATACTGATTACCTCACTAAGATTAGATGCAAGAAGGAACTGTATTGATTTTCTGATGTTGGAATAGATTCTTCTGCCCTCCTCCACGGCGCCAACTATTGTAGCGAAGTTGTCGTCGGCAAGAATCATATCTGCAACGTTCTTAGTTACGTCTGTACCTGTAATACCCATACCTACACCGATGTCGGCAATCTTGATACTGGGCGCATCGTTTACGCCGTCGCCTGTCATAGCGGTAATCTTCTCTGCAGTCTTCCAAGCCTTAACGATTCTTACCTTGTGCTCAGGCTGAACACGTGCGTATACGGAATATTTGTGAATATTAAGAAGAAGCTCCTCGTCGGACATCTTGCCAACCTCAGTACCGGTAATTGCCTCCTGTCCCTCTCCGAGAATGCCAAGCTGATTAGCAATAGCAACAGCAGTATCCTTGTGGTCACCTGTAATCATTACTACTCTGATGCCTGCAGTATGACACTGCTCAATAGCAACCTTAACCTCTTCTCTTATGGGGTCAATCATACCCACAAGACCTACATAAGTAAGCTCTGTTTCCATTGATTCTGCCTTTTCCTCGGGAACTGCATCATAAAGCTTATAGGAGCCACAAAGCACACGGAGTGCCCTGTCAGCCATGCTCTTGTTAAGAGCAAGAATGTTCTCTCTGTCATTATCTGTAAGGTCACGTACACCGTCAGATGTGTGAATCTTTGTACATCTTCTCAGTACCTCATCGGGCGCACCCTTTGTATACTGAACATATCCGTTCTCAGCCTTGTGAACGGTGGACATCATCTTTCTTAATGAATCAAAGGGAGCCTCAGCCACACGTGGACTTTCAACCTTCATGCTTCTTTTATCAAGACCAAGCTTATATGCGTAAGCTACAAGTGCGTTTTCGGTAGGCTCACCGATAACCTCATTCTTATCGTCAATTTCGGAATCGGAGCAAAGAGCAAGAGATGTTGCAAGAAGCTTATCATTTTCAGAATGCGCCTCCACAACAGTCATCTTATTCTGTGTAAGAGTACCTGTCTTATCGGAGCAGATAACCTGTGTACAGCCAAGAGTTTCAACGGCTGTAAGTCTGCGAATTACCGCATTTCTTCTGGACATTTTGGTAACGCCCATTGAAAGCACAATAGTTACAACCGCAGCAAGTCCCTCCGGTATTGCAGCTACTGCTAAGCTGATTGCCAGCATAAATGTGTTGATAACTGAGCCGAAGGAGAAATCGCCGGATTTAATAAAGCCTACAATAAAGATTACAACGCAGATGCCAAGCACTGCAAAGGTAAGAATCTTACTTAACTGAGAAAGCTTCTGCTGTAAAGGGGTTGCCTCGTCTGCTGCCTGTGTAAGAGCGTCTGCAATCTTACCCATTTCGGTATCCATACCGCAAGCGCAAACTACTGCCTTTGCTCTGCCGTAAACAACGGTTGAGCCCATATAAAGCATATTTTTTCTGTCACCTAAGGGCGTATCGTCCTCACCCGCGGAAAGAGCCTCCACCTGCTTGACTACAGGAACGGACTCACCTGTAAGGGCAGCCTCCTCAACCTTAAGGGAAGCGCACTCAATAATTCTTGCATCGGCAGGAACTGCATCGCCCGCCTCAATAACGATAACGTCACCAACTACAAGGTCCTCACTGGCTACATTCATAAGAACCCCACTGCGGATAACCTTTGATTTGGCAGCTGTCATTTCCTTCAGCGCCTCTATTGCCTTCTCAGCCTTGCTTTCCTGAAGCACACCGAGAACTGCGTTAAGAATAACAACAAATAAAATAATGAATACGTCTGCCAAGGATTCGTTCTCGTAAATAGCTGTAATAAGGGAAAGTAGTGCAGCTACTAAAAGAACTATGATCATAGGGTCGGCAAGCTGTGATAAAAATCTTCTGAATATGCTTACCTTTTTACCCTCAGCAAGCTTGTTTTTGCCATTTTTCTCAAGGCGAACTGCAGCCTCTTCATTTGAAATGCCGTCTACGCCTGAATCAAAGTGGGCAAGAACCTGTTCTTTTTCTTCGGTATAAAATTTCATTTTTTCTCCTTATTTAGTGAATTTATCGGCAAGAGCCATATTAACTATATTCTTAATCTTGGGGTGAATAATATTCCCAAGAGGATTAAGCATATGCTGGAAATATACAATAGCGATTTTTCTTTCGGGAGAGAGGGAAACCATAGCACCTGCTGCACCGTCCCAGCCGAATTCTCCAACCTGACAGAGATTTCCACCCCAGCCGTTATCGGTTCTTGTACGCACACCAAGACCATAGCCGTACTCAGCATTAGTATCCCAAGCTTTGAAGTCCTTAAGACGCTTTTCGTC
>JAFTHF010000332.1 GCA_017457545.1 Clostridia bacterium | reverse complement strand
TAAGCCTTGTTTTAACCTTGGTAATTCTCTTTACACCGTTCTCCTCCACTGTTTCAATA
Source organism: Clostridia bacterium (assembly GCA_017457545.1). The sequence goes on along the minus strand of JAFTHF010000332.1, from coordinate 2,450 downwards.
TCGGAAATTTCAGCCTGAACGATACGGAGATTAGGTGTATTTTCAAGAACGCTCTTTACAATAGAGCGATATTTCATTCTGTCTGCCTGTATTCTCTTTGAGTATACGGCAGCGCCCTTACCAAGATTAAGGGTTCTTGCCTGTAATGTTACCATATCGGCACAAATACCCATTTGCCCGCCAAGAGCATCTATTTCGTATACAAGGTGCCCCTTGGCTGTGCCACCGATAGACGGATTACAGGGCATATTTGCAATAGCATCAAGGGACATGGTAAACAAAATTGTATCTATTCCCATTCTGGCACAGGCAAGCGCTGCCTCTACCCCTGCGTGTCCTGCGCCTATTACGGCAATGTCGGTTTTACGCATAGCATTTGTACCTCCTATTTGTGATATTTTGAGCCGTTAAGTATGGAAACCGAACGGTAGATTGCCTCATAAAGCATTACTCTTAAAAGCCTGTGTGGAAATGTAAGCTTTGATACGGATAAGCGAAAATCTGCCCTCTCCTTAACCCCGCTTGAAAGACCGTAGGAGGAGCCGATAATAAACACAATTTCGCTTTTTCCCGAAAGCTGTGCCTGTTCAATTTTAGCGCTGAGCTCCTCGGAGGAAAGCTGCTTTCCCTCTACGCACATGGCAATAACATATGCTTTACTGGGTATCTTTGAAAGGATTATTTTTTCCTCAGTCCTTAAGGCATCGTCAATCTGGCTCTGTGACGGATTTTCGGGTAGCTTTTCCTCACGGAAAATATATTCCTCAACCTTACACCAGGCGCCAAGACGCTTTTTATATTCGGCTGCTGCCTCCTTAAGGTAATTTTCCTTGAATTCGCCTGTGGCGATAATTTTAATATTGAGCATTTGAGTTATCAAGCAGCTTCTCTGCCGCTGTTAAGATTGCAATCTTTCCGCTTTCGTAGGTAAGAGAGCCCTGGAAAAATGCAATATAAGGCTCACGAAGAGGACCGTCAGCAGAAAGCTCAATTGATGAGCCCTGTGTAAATGCGCCTGCAGCCATAATAACCTCATCATTGTAGCCCGGCATTGCCCAAGGAACAGGAACAACATAGGAGTCAACAGGGCTGGCACTCTGTATTCCCTGACAGAACTTAACAAGTCCGTCGGCATAGCCAAACTTAACTGTCTGAATTATATCGGAGCGCATTTCATCATACTTGGGATTTACATCGAAGCCTAATTTTTCAAGTACGTATGCAGCAAAATGCGCTGTTTTCTGCGCCTGAGCAACTATGTGAGGCGCAAGGAAAAAGCCCTTAAAAAGATTTCTGTTCTGTCCAAGAGTTGCACCCACCTCAGTACCTGTACCAACAGAGGTAAGGCGATAGGACGCAAGCTCCACAGCACGAGCTGTACCTGCTATGTAGCCACCACTTTCTGCAATTCCACCACCGGGATTTTTAATAAGTGAGCCGATAACCATATCTGCGCCAACCATACAGGGCTCCTTAGTTTCAGTAAACTCACCGTAGCAGTTGTCAACTACCACATAAGCCTTTGAGCGTGCGTGTACAAACTGAGCAATCTCACCTATCTGATCAACTGTAAGGGTAGGACGGTCAAGGTATCCCTTGGAGCGCTGAATAAATACAACCTTTACTCTCTCACCGAATTCGTTAAGCTTTTCTTCGATACCGTCAAAATCTATTTCTGTCTTGTTTTTAAAATCTACCTGCTCATACTGAACACCGAAATCCTTAAGTGAGCCGTTGCCGTCTGCTCCCTCAATACCTACAACCTCACAAAGAGTATCATAGGGACGGTTGGTTACGGAAAGCATAACGTCATTAGGACGAAGAAGTCCGAAAAGACCGATAGTAAGTGCCTGTGTGCCGTTTACGATAGAATGGCGCACAAATGCGCTTTCTGCACCCATAACCTGAGCATAAATTTTGTCAAGAGTGTCACGTCCAACATCATCATAGCCATAGCCTGTGGTGCCTGCAAACATAGAATCTGCCACTCTATTCTCCTTGAATGCATCAAGGACTCTTGATGTGTTATCAAAGGAAATTTTATCTATTTTTTCAAATATGGGCTTAAGCGCCACCTCTGCCTCAGCAGCAATAGTCAATAATTTTTCAGAAAACATATTTTATCCTTTTTTAACAAAATGGCTGTTTAATATAAGAAACAGCCATTAGTAATATTTATTTAAGCTTTGCCTGAGCCTTAAGTCTTGTAGCAGTATCAAGAATTCTCTTTCTTAAACGGAGAGACTTGGGAGTTACCTCCATAAGCTCATCCTCTGCTATATATTCGATAGCCTGCTCAAGTGAAAGAATTCTGGGAGGTGTAAGGATAAGTGCCTCATCAGCGCCCTTGGAACGAACAGCTGTAAGGTGCTTCTTCTTACATACGTTAACTACAATATCCTCCATCTTGGGACATTCACCGACAATCATACCCTCGTATACGGGAGTCT
>JAFTHF010000331.1 GCA_017457545.1 Clostridia bacterium | reverse complement strand
TGTCAGTAACGCTTGCTTTAATCATATGCTCACCGATTAGCTAAGGAATTTTTCCTTATAAGCCTTTTTACATTTTTTAATAGTTTCAACAGCCGCATCACGTCCATCGATTTTATCAACTCTTGTAGTCTTGTTTTCAAGGAATTTATAAACCTCAAAGAAGTGTTTGATTTCCTCAAACTGATGTTTAGGAAGCTCAGTAATGTCGTTATATGAGTTAAGGTTAGGGTCGTTAACAGGGATAGCGATAATTTTTTCGTCAACCTCATTTTCATCAATCATATAAAGAATACCGATAGGGTAGCACTGTACTATAGACATAGGCTCAAGAGGCTCCTGACAGATGACGAGAACGTCAAGAGGGTCATGGTCCTCGGAGAGAGTACGGGGAATAAATCCGTAGTTAGCAGGATAATGAGTAGAGGTGTAAAGTATCCTGTCTAGACGTAAAAGACCGCTTCTTTTATCAAGCTCATACTTATTCTTGCTGCCTCTTGGAATTTCAATAACAGCTAAAAAGTCAGATGTAGTAATTCTTTCATCATCGAAATCATGCCAAGGATTCATAAAATACCTCCAATAGAATTAAAAATTCGCTAAGCATATTATATACTTATTATTGCCTGATGTCAAGTGATATTTAACTGTAAAAATGAAAAAGTCTTGACACGTGTACGTAAAAATGATAAAATTAATATAACAATTGCTTGTTTTGGCTTGATTTGGAGGTTTTTATTATGAAAGATACAAAAACCCTTGCATATATAAATTTGTTTGGAATTTTAGGTTCTATACCAAAGCTTTGTAGAGAATGCAGTGAAGCATATGAGCTTATTAAAAATGATAAGATTTCTTTAGGCTTTAAGGTAAAAAACGGGCCTTCAGCTACACTTGTTTTCAATAATGGGGAGTGCCACATAGTTGAAGGTGTTGAAAAATGCAATATTTTACTTGCCTTTTCCACTTGTGAGAAATTTAATGGTATGATAGACGGTACGGTTACTCCTATTCCCAGAAAAGGCCTTCTAAGAGTAGGCTTTTTGCTTAAAAAATTTATGCCTCTTACTGATATTTTATCAAAATATCTTCGTGCAACTGATGACGACCTTAAGGATAGTGAATTTTTCCGTGTTAGCACTCTTCTTATGTTTAATGTTATTACAGAGGCTATGGCACAGATTGGTAACCACGATAAGATTGGACAGGCCAGTGCTTCATACATAGTGAACGGTGATGCTAAAATCGCTATAAACAGCTCTGATGTAGCATATATAAATGCAGATAACCACAAGCTGACTGCCTTCCACCGTGACCCTGATGATTTTGATGCCTATATGATTTTTGAAAGCCTTGAGCTTGCACGCGCACTTTTTGACGGTAAAATAAATGCGGTAACAGCTGTAGGACTTGGTCAGGTGCGTATTGGTGGTATGATTTCAATGGTAGATAATTTAAACAGAATACTTGACAGAGTATCCTTTTATCTTGCGTAAGAGGGGGAGATACTATGCATAAAATAAATGATTATACAAAAAGCAGAGAATATTTTAAGCGCGCAGCAGAGGTAATTCCCTCCGGTATATACGGCCATCAAGGACCTGCTGAGGGCTGTTATGTGCCTGTCGAGGCGTTTCCATTCTTTTCTGAAAGAGCACAGGGCTCATATATCTGGGATGTTGACGGAAATAGATTTATTGACTATATGTGTGC
>JAFTHF010000330.1 GCA_017457545.1 Clostridia bacterium | reverse complement strand
ATTTTGTTAGGAGCCGGAACTTCGATTGTGATGCCTTCTTCTGCAGTATATTCTACAGGGTGTGAGTAACCAAGTGAAAGAACAAGCTTCTTTCCTAGTAATTGAGCTCTGTAACCAACACCGTTAATTTCAAGCTCCTTTGTGAAGCCTTCGGTTACACCGACAACCATGTTGTTTACAAGTGTTCTTGTAAGGCCGTGAAGAGCCTTGTGCATCTTTTGTTCTGAAGGTCTTGTAACTGTTATAACATCGCCATCCTTCTTAACAATCATATCCGGATGAAGCTGTCTTGTTAAAGTACCATTCTTACCTTTTACTGTTATTTCGTTTGTATCACTGATCTTTACGTCTACACCTGCAGGAACAGTGATAGGTAATTTACCTATTCTTGACATAGGGTTTTCCTCCTTAACTTAAATTCTCTTTGTGCTTTTGGCACAAGTTTTCAGTTTACCTTTGCGTAATTTATAATTACCATACAAACGCAAGAACTTCGCCGCCTACGTGAGCTTTTCTTGCTTCTTTATCTGTCATAATACCCTTTGAGGTTGAAACGATTGCTATACCAAGTCCCTTAAGTACTCTTGGCAATTCGTCTGCACTTGCATAATATCTCAAACCAGGCTTTGACACTCTCTTAAGACCGCTGATAACCTTTTCGTTCTTTGGTCCATACTTTAATGTAATTCTGATTACGCCTTGCTTACCATCTTCAATAACCTGATATTCCTTTATATAACCCTCTTCTTTAAGGATTTCTACAATAGCCTTCTTCATGTTAGAAGCAGGAACATCTACGCTCTCATGCTTTGATGAGTTTGCATTTCTGATTCTTGTTAGTAAGTCTGCAATTGGATCAGTTATTTGCATTGATTTTACCTCCTTCCGAATTCTTAAAGAAATCGTACTCTATATCTGTGATACTAAATATTCCTCTATGCGGATTCTCTTTACCAAGAAGCCTTTCTTACACCAGGAATCTGACCCTTGTAAGCCAATTCTCTGAAGCAGATACGGCAGATGCCGAACTTTCTAAGGTAAGCGTGAGGTCTTCCGCAGATCTTACATCTTGTGTAAGCCTGTGTTGAATACTTAGCCTTTCTTTGTTGTTTTATAACCATTGCTTTTCTTGCCATGATTTAGTTCCTCCTTAAAAACTATGAACGAAACGGTGCGCCCATTAACTTCAACAATTCGCGAGCTTCCTCGTCAGACTTAGCTGTTGTTACGAAGTTGATGTCCATACCTCTGATCTTGTCAATCTTATCATAGTCGATTTCAGGGAATATCAACTGTTCCTTTATACCAAGATAATAGTTGCCTCTGCCATCAAAACCGTTAGGATTGATACCTCTGAAGTCTCTTACTCTCGGAAGAGCTACATTGAAAAGTCTGTCAACGAATTCATACGTTCTGTCAGCTCTCAATGTTACCTTACAACCGATATTCATTCCTTCTCTAAGCTTGAAGTTATCTACTGACTTTCTTGCCTGTGTGATTATAGGCTTCTGAACTGTAATCTTTGCCAAGTCTCCGCAAGCAGCTTCGATTGCCTTAGGATTATCCTTAGCTTCGCCCATACCAATGTTAATAACGATTTTTTCAAGCTTTGGTATTTGCATTGTTGATTTGTAACCGAATTTCTCCATCAATGCAGGAGCAACTTCACTTGTATACTTTTCTTGCATTCTACTCATTGTTAGAATTTACCTCCTCTCGAACATTAATCGTTAAATGTTTCGTTACACTTTTTGCAGTATCTTACCTTTGAGCCGTCCTCAAGGATTTTGATACCTGTTCTTGCAGCCTTGCCGCACTTTGAGCAAACTCTCAATACGTTTGAAGCATCGATAGCAGCTTCCTTCTTAACGATGGCACTCTGCTGACCCTGCATTCTTGCCTTCTGATGCTTTGAAACGATAGCAACGCCCTCAACTATAACCTTGTTCTTTTCAGGAATAGCTGTAAGAACCTTACCTTCCTTGCCCTTATCTTTTCCGGCGATAACCTTTACAAGGTCGCCACGCTTTACATGCATTTTCATTGTATCGTATCCTCCTTAATTAAAGAACTTCCGGAGCCAATGATAGAATCTTCATGTACTCTTTATCTCTTAATTCTCTTGCAACAGGACCAAAGATACGTGTGCCTCTCGGGTTTTTATCATCCTTTACGATTACTGCTGCGTTTTCGTCAAATCTTATATATGATCCGTCTGCGCGCTTTGACTCTTTAACTGTTCTTACTACAACAGCCTTTACAACGTCACCCTTTTTAACAACGCCGCCCGGTGTTGCCTTTTTAACGCTGCAAATGATTTCATCGCCAACAGCCGCATATCTCTTTTTGGAGCCGCCTATTACACGGATGCACATAACTTCCTTAGCACCTGTGTTGTCAGCTACCTTCAAAAGTGTTTGTTGCTGAACCATTAAAACTTCCTCCTTCCGGGCTAAATCTTATTTAACCTTTTCTACGATTTCAACTAATCTCCATCTCTTATCCTTGGAT
>JAFTHF010000329.1 GCA_017457545.1 Clostridia bacterium | reverse complement strand
CCAACCGGATTGCCGTTACCATAAACAAAGACAATTATTCGCACCATGTTATCAAACAAACGGGCATTATGAACGTTAACTGTCTGTCCGTCAGCGCACCCTTTAAGGTGTTTGAATCATTCGGCTTTGTAAGTGGAAGAAATGTAGATAAATTTGCAAATTGTGAGCCACTCCGTTCCGACAACGGTCTTGTGTTCCTGCCAAGATATATTAATTCCTTTATGTCTCTTAAGGTGGAGCAGTATGTTGACCTTGGTACTCACGGTATGTTTATTTGCTCGGTAACTGAGGCACGTGTAATCTCCGACAGAGAAACAATGAGCTACACATATTACCTTAACAATGTTAAGCCAAAGCCTCAGACGGAAGGAAAAAAAGGATACGTATGTAAAATTTGCGGTTGGGTTTACGAGGGAGAGGAGCTTCCTGAGGATATAGTTTGTCCTCTTTGTAAGCACGGCTACGCAGATTTTGAAGAAATAAAATAAAGATAAAAGGAGAAAATAATTATGAAAAAGTATGTATGTGATGTATGCGGATGGGTATACGATGAAGAAGTAGGCGACCCCGATAACGGTATTGCTCCCGGCACAAAGTTTGAGGATCTTCCCGAGGATTTTGTTTGTCCTCTTTGCGGAGTAGATAAGGACAGCTTTTCAGAAGAATAATTGATAAGAGCCTCAAATTGAGGCTCTTTTCTCTTGACAAAAAAGAAAAACAATAGTATACTTAAATAGTAAATTAACTAACAGAGGTAGAAATATGAAAACTTTATTTAAGGTGCTTGCCTTAGTTCTCGTAGCGACACTTGCATTTTCCATGATTTCCTGTGGAGAAACTCATTTCAGCGAGGAATATGTGCTTGAGGAAACAGACGATATTGTAAGAAAGATAAAGAATCACAGCTTTGTTCACGTTGCAAGAGATTTGCCCGGTATGACAGATGAGGAATTTGCTCCTGTTGAAAACGCAATTCACGTGGCAATTCACGACGGTGACTACACAATTATTCATAATAGCACAGAAAGCTTTACTGACGATGATGAAAATCTTGTATATAAAGTAAGATACACCATCACCTCAGGAGCAACTTCTGTAAAGGTAGAGGTTACATATGTAGATACTCACGATGCGCTTTACAGAATAGATTTGATTGCCGAATAAAAAAAGGACACAAAATGTGTCCTTTTTCTTTTAGTTTTCAACTATTACAGGTACTATACCGCTGAAGGTGCTTTTTGCTGACAGCTTAATATTAATTGTTCCAAGTCCTGCACGAAGTCTTGTTGAAGTGGCTTGACCCTTGTATGTTTCAATTACACCGAATTCGTGCTCGTTTCCGTCAATGCTTATTTCAGTTGTCTGTCCGTTCTTTATTTTACAAACCTCTGTGCCGTCAATATAGCATGTAAATACAGCACTGCAGCCTACAAAACGCTTTTCTCTTTCAATTACAACTGTTCTGCGCTCAAGAGTAAGCTCTGCATTTTCTTCTGTTATGGGTGCAGGTGCTACCGGACTTTCCTTTATCTTCTTTGCCTGAAGTCCGTATTTTACAGCGGCAGCAAGAGCAAATATTCCATAAGCATGGAAAACCAAGTCAATAATAATGGTTATACCTGATTCAGCTATGTAAGGAAGCTCCATAATGATAAGCAAAAGTGTGTCAAGGGAGAATAAAACAAGAGCAGCAATCATCCAGCCCACACGTTTTTTCGCAAAAATGAAGCAGAGAAGATATGGAATGAGAGTAAGTGCGCCGATTATTATAAAGATAGCAACAAGAGCAGTCGATGATTCTTCAAGGGCCACCCATGCCATCATACCAAACAGCTGTGTAATATAGGATGAGAAAAGATAGTATGAATCTGTAAATGTAATTGCAAAAAGGTTTATGAATGAAAACAGGATTATAGCAAGAAGTGAGCCCTTTGCCTGCTTATATTTCATATCACTTTGCACTTGAGAAAATGTTGCCATTGAATAGTCCTCCTTATGTTTTCTTATTTACATTATACCTTATTTGGTATATAAAGTCAATAATAATTGTATTTGCACCAAAACATTGCAATTATACCAATTTTATGATAAAATAATAAAAACACTAAGGGGGGATAAAATGGGACGTACAATTTCAAGTGAGGCTCAGCACGCAAGAATGATGAATCAGCCAATACCACCCCTTGTTTTAAGTATTTGCTTACCGACGGTTTTAAGTCAGCTTATTTCGGTTATCTACAATACGGCTGACACATGGTACGTTTCACAAATCAGCACAGAGGCATCTGCCGCAGTCGGTATAGTTTTCTCCCTTATGGCTATTATACAGGCCCTTGGCTTTGGACTTAGCATGGGCGCAGGCAGCCTTATCAGCCGTCGTCTGGGGGAGAAGAGAAACGAGGAGGCGCATAAATACGCATCAAGCGCCTTTGCAGCTGCACTTCTTTGCGGAACGGTAATTGCCGTACTGGGTCTTACATTTTTAGAGCCGCTTATGAGACTTCTTGGCTCAACACCCACCATTTTGCCCTATGCCTGCGACTACGCAAGATATATTTTAATCTGTGCGCCTATTATGTGTGCGTCCTTTGTTTTAAGTGGCACATTAAGGAGCGAGGGAGAAAGCGACCTTGCTATGTGGGGACTTTGCTCAGGCGGTATTTTGAACCTTATCCTTGACCCTGTGTTGATATTTGTGCTTAAAATGGGCATTGCAGGCGCTGCAATTGCCACAGGAATCAGCCAGACTGTCAGCTTTACAATTCTTCTTTCTGCTTTTTTAAGAGGAAAGAGCATAGTTAAGCTTAGCATAAAGCATGTAAGCAAAAGCATAAAGGACTACGGCCTTATTTTATCAACAGGCTTACCAACCATATTCAGACAGGGCCTTGCAAGTCTTGCCTCTGCAACTCTTAATATTCAGGCATCAGCCTACGGAGATGCTGCTGTTGCCGGAATGACAATTGCAAACAAGGTATATATCCTTATGAGAAATATAACCGTGGGTATCGGACAGGGCTTCAGCGCTGTTGCAGGATATAATTTCGGCGCAGGAAACAAGAAAAGAGTTAAGCAGGCATTTAAATTTACATGTCTTGTTGGCACCTGTGTATGTATTACGGTAGCTATTGTGGTGGCCTTGATTCCCGAAAAT
>JAFTHF010000328.1 GCA_017457545.1 Clostridia bacterium | reverse complement strand
TTGAAGAAGCATCTAAAAATGAAATTTCTTTTGACTTTAAAACAGCGCTTCAGCAATTTGTACAAGCCTCCGGAAAGGATAGACTTCAGTATATTTGTGTTGGAGAAAGTGGTCCTGACCATAACAAGACCTTTGAGGTTGAGGCAAAGCTTAATTCCAACGTTATAGGCAGAGGAACAGGAAAAACCAAAAGAGAAGCGGAGCAGCATGCCGCAAAGGAAGCACTTGAGCTTTTTGCAGTTAAATGAAGCATATAAATATTCCAATATTCATTCCCCATCTCGGCTGTCCTAATCAGTGTATCTTTTGCAATCAAAGACATATTTCGGGTACAGTACAGTTTAACGAAGATGAGGTTGAAGAAACTATTTTACGTGTTTTAAGCACGGTATCACCTGATGATAAATGTGAAATTGCCTTTTTTGGTGGCTCATTTACAGGTATTGACAGAGACTTAATGATAAGACTTCTTGATACCGCGCAAAAGCACGTTAATACAGGTAGAATTTCGGGCATCAGAATGTCCACTCGCCCGGACTACATAAATGATGAAATCATAGAAATTTTGAAGCGTTATACAGTATCTTGCGTAGAGCTTGGCATTCAAAGCATGAACGATAATGTCCTTTCATTCTTAAAACGAGGTCATACATCTGTTGATACTGTAAATGCTACAAAATTACTTAATAAAGCATCTATTCCGTTTGTAGGGCAAATGATGATTGGATTGCCGACAGCAACCAAGGAGGACGAAATAGATTGCGCAAGAAAAATATGTGAGCTTGGCGCTGTTGCGTCACGCATATACCCTACACTTGTTTTTTGTAATACAGAGCTTGAAGCTTTAACTCACAATTCAACTTATAATCCGTTATCTCTTGATGAAGCAATAGAGAGAAGCGCAGATGTTTTGGGTGTTTTTGTTGAGAATCATGTTGAGTGTATAAGAATAGGGCTTTGTGAAAGCGATAATTTACATTCTGATAAAAGCTTTGTTGCAGGACCAAACCATCCGTCTATCGGTGAAATGGTAAAGGGTACCTTGTATTTGAAGTTAATTGAAAAGCAAATTGACACTAACATAGACGATTTTATGGTTGTATACTGTCCAAAAGGCGCTGTATCCCAGATAGTCGGTAATAAGGGCAAAAACAAGGATTATTTAAGGCAAAAATACGGTATTAAGAAAATTAAAATCGTTGAAGATAATATGCTTAGACCATTTGATATAAAAATCAGCGCGAAGGAGGAAAAAGATGTATTTAAAATCACTTGAATTACAAGGTTTTAAATCATTCCCGGATAAGACCGTTCTTCATTTTGATGATGGTGCTACAGTTATTGTAGGACCTAACGGTAGTGGTAAATCAAATATTACCGACGCTATGAAGTGGGTTCTTGGTGAGCTTTCATCAAGAAGCATTCGTGGTACAAAAATGGAAGACGTTATCTTTATTGGTACAGAGGTACGTAAACCTATGAGCTATGCCGAGGTTTCTGTTACCTTTGATAACTCATCTGAGGAGGGCAGACTTAACAGCCCTTATGATGAGATTACTGTAACAAGAAGATACTTCAGGGTTGGTGAAAGTGAATACCTTATAAATAAAAAGCCTGTTCGTCTACGTGATAGTTATGAGCTGTTTATGAATACCGGTGTAGGTAGAGAAGGTTATTCTATTATCGGTCAGGGTAGAGTTGCTGAAATTATTTCTAAGAAGAGTGAGGATAGACGTCACATCTTCGAGGAAGCAGCAGGTATATCCAAGTACAGATATAAAAAGGATGAGGCGGAGAGAAAGCTTAAGCATACTCAGGAAAATATGGATCGTGCATATGACATTTTCCATGAGCTTGAAATGCGTGTCGGACCTCTTGAAAGAGAAGCTGAAAAGGCTAAGAAATTCAATGAGCTTTATGAACGCAAAAAGGTTGCTGATGTTTCTCTATGGATTTACGATTCTCAAAAAACAAAGAATAGCATTGAAAAGACCGCACAGGATCATCAGATGTCAGGTCATGAGCTTGAGATGGTTAATGACTCTATTGCGCAGCTTGAAGAGCAGGATGCTATTCTTTATGAAAAGCTACAAAGCACAAGACAGCAATCTGAGGAGATTTATAGCCAGATAAGAGCATGTAATAATACATTAAACACTCTTAATACTGATTTAAGAGTTATGGAAACCAATGTAGAGCATGCAAGACTTAATTCAGGCTCTGAAATTGCTGAAATTGAGAAGTTTGAGGCTAAAAAAGACATTTGCCTAAAAGAGATTGATGTTAAATTACAGGCTCTTGAAAATGTTCGTGAGCGTTTACAGAGTGCCCAGAATGATTATCTTGCTTTAAGAGAAGAATACACATCTTACGTTAAGAACAGAGATGAAGCCATCAAGGAAATTGATACCCTTTTTGATGAGCAGAAATCTATTGAGGCTGAGCGCGATGAAATAAAGGTACGAGTTTCTGTAATCGAAAACTCCGAATCAAGCGGAAAAGAAAAGGCAAAATCCATTTCTCAGGATATTGAGGGTTATAGAGTGACTCTTGACGAAATGTCAGAAAGGGCAGATAAATCTGCTTTAACATTAGCGAAATATGAGGAGTCAATAAGCAAGTTTGAGGCAACATTAACTGATATTGAGACTCAGATTGATGAGAAAACTCACAGATATGAAGCCTTAAGAGATGAGCTTAACGGCTTAAGATCAAAATCTCTTGCTCTTGAAGAAAAGATAAAGGCTCTCAAGAACATGGAAGAGCTTTTTGAAGGCTATACAAAAAGTGTATCATACATAATGAATTCCTACAAAAAGGGCGAAATTAACGGTGCAGGTACAATTTACGGTCCTGTTTCCACTCTTATTGGTGTAGCAGAAAAGTATGTTACAGCAATTGAAACTGCTCTTGGCGTCGGACTTCAGCATATTGTTGTTGATAATGAAAATACAGCAAAGGCTTGTATCAGAAGGCTTAGTGAAAATAAGGCCGGCCGTGCTACATTCTATCCTATAAGCTCCGTTTCTGCATAGACTCCTACTCAGGAAATGCAGAATGCGAAGAAATATAAGGGATATGTTGGTGTTGCAAATGAGCTTATCAAGTTTGATAGTCGCTTTGACAAGATATTCTCATCACTTCTTGGAAGAACTGTAATTTTCGATAATATAGACAATGCTACAAGCATGGCAAGAGAGCAGAAATATCGTATAAGAGTAGTAACTCTTGATGGACAGCAGATTAACGTAGGCGGTTCATTTACCGGTGGTTCTGTAAGACATGATAATACAATGCTTTCCCGTTCTGCAGATATCAAGCGTATGCAGGAGGAAAGAGACGAGAGTGCAAAGAAAATTGAGGTTATAAAGACTGAGGGACAGGCTCTTGGCGAGGAGCTTCGCAACCTTACATCAAGAAAACAGGATGTAAAGCAGCAGTTAAATATAACTGATACAGTTTACAGAGCAGAAAAGACAGAATATGAAACTCTTGTTGCTCAGATTAACGTAAACAAGAATCTTATTGAAAGCCTTGAAAGTGATAATATAAAGATTTCCGAGGAGAGCGAAAGAAGAGTAATTGAGCTTGCTAGCCTTAAGGAAAAGAGAGAGTCACTTGAAATAAGAATTGAAGAAATATCAGCAAGAAGAATAGACCTTGATATCCAGAAGAATGAATATTCTACAATTGCCGAAGAAACCTCTGAAAAGGTTAATTGTGCACTTATCAAGGTTGCTGAAATCAATAAGGATATAGAGGCTGCGGAGAATTCTGTAAATGATTCCAGATCCAGACTTGAGGAAATCGAGAATGAGATTAAGGAAAGAACAGAAAAGATGGAAAGACTTCAGGAAGAGGTTAGTACATCTGCAGAAAAAACCGCAAAGAACAGGGCTCTTTACGAGGAAGCAAAGGCGAGACTTGACGGTTTAGAGGATGAAAGAGA
>JAFTHF010000327.1 GCA_017457545.1 Clostridia bacterium | reverse complement strand
TTAACCTTAAAGGAAACACCCTTAAGCACCCATTCACCCGGCACATAGCTGAACCAAACATCCTTAAATTCTATATTACCCTCTACATTTTCAAGCTCAATAGCGTCCTCGGAGTCAACAACTGCAGGCTGAATATCAAAGATTGTAAATATCTTTTCAGCTGATGCAAAGGCACTCTGAAGGAAGTTAAACTGCTCAGCAAGGTTCTGTATAGGGTTAAAGAACTTGGATATATACATATAGAAGGTAACAACTGTACCACTTGTGATAGTCTGACCAAGGAACTCCACATCCTTGATAACACCACGTCCACCGAGATAAAGCAGACAGAGTACAGAGGAAATATAAAGCATATAAACAAGGGGACGGAAAATACCGAATACAAAAATTTGCTTTCGCTTAGCCGAGCCAAGCCCTTGATTTTTAGCTTCAAATTCGTCTCTTTTTGCTTCCTCACGGTTGAAAATCTGGATAATCTTCATACCGGAAAGATGCTCTGATAAATAAGTGTTAATATCTGTTGTAGCGTCCTTTACCTTTCTGTACGCCTTTCTTGAGAACTTACGGAAGATAATTGTAAATAGTACAATAAAGGGTACAAAGCAAAGCACCATTAAGGTAAGCATGTAGTTAAGGCAGAGCATAGCTACAAGCACACCGATAATGATAAATGTATTCTTTACAAGGTTAACAACGATATTAGTAAACATCATGGAAATAGCGTTTGTATCGTTAGTAACTCTTGTTACCAGCTTACCTACAGGTATCTGGTTAAGCTGCTCATGAGATAGGCTCTCAATATGAGCAAACAAATCCTTACGGATATTTGATACAATTCTTTGGCCTGTCTTCTGAAGCACGATAGCCTGTACATAGGTACATACAAGGGATACTACAAGAATGGTGGCATAAAGAATTACAGAGGAGTAAAGCTTTTTAAGCTCAAAGTCAGCCTTTATCATTTCCTCAATATTACCGATAATAAGAGGGGAAATAATATCGTAGGCAATGGAGAAGAGCATTATTAAGCCAACGAAGATAAAGTTTTTAAGATAGGGACGGGCATAGGCAAGGAGCCTTTTTGTTATTTCGCCATCCTTCATATTTCTGTCAAAGCCGATTGCTTCCTTCTTATCCTTGATAAGAGCATAGGCGACTATAAACAGAATGGAAATAACACCGATTATTGCACCAACTATTAATAGAGGTAAATATTCATACATCGCTTATTCCCCCTTTTCCTCGTCAAGCTTCTGAAGCTCAACCATAGTCTTATATTCGGGGCAAGAGTCAATAAGCTCCTCGTGCTTTCCGATTGCAGCAATTCTGCCGTCATCAATAAAGATAATCTTGTCCATTTTCTCAATGGTAGTAATTCTGTGCGCAATAAGAATTGTAGTCTTACCGTTACGAGCCTTAGCAAGATTTTCAAGAATAACCTTTTCTGTCTTTGTATCAACTGCAGAAACGGAGTCGTCAAGAATAAGCACAGACGCATTCTTCATAAGAGCACGTGCAATGGAAATTCTTTGCTTCTGTCCACCTGAAACAGTAACACCTCTTTCGCCGAGTACAGTTTTATACTTTTCGGTAAACTGTTCAATGTTGTCATGTACATCGGAGAGGGTAGCTGCTTCTACTACAGTAAGAGGATTTTCACCCTTTGCGAAGGCAATATTATTTTCAATTGTGTCACTAAAGAGGAAGTTGTCCTGTGGAACGTATGCACAGTGCTTACGTAAGGATTTTATAGAAATATCGTTTACGTCCTTGCCGTCAACCAAGAGTGTATTATCCTCTACGTTATATGTACGGAGAATAAGGTCAACAAGGGTAGTTTTACCGGAGCCTGTTTTACCTATAATACCTACATTTTCGCCACTTTCTATCTTGAAGCTGATATCCTTTAATGCATCATAGCTTGCACCTGGGTAACGGAATGTAAGATTTTTAAATTCAATCTCACCCTTAACCTCATCAATATCGGTAACGCCCTCTTTATCCTTAACGTCAATGTCGGAGTCCAAAAGATCACCGATACGTTTAAGAGATGCCTTACCTCTTGACTGCATTTCAATAAGCATGGAGATAGCCATAATAGGCCAAACAATAGATGTAAAGTATCCGATAAATTC
>JAFTHF010000326.1 GCA_017457545.1 Clostridia bacterium | reverse complement strand
AATGGATCTTAGGGTTTTCGGCTCTGTTCATTTAATATATATACTTGTTACAATTTCATTATCCGTTATAGGTCTTTTCCTTGCCAAAAAATATGTAAAATCGGAAAAATCCCAAGCTGTAGTTTTAAAATCCATAGCA
Organism: Clostridia bacterium; assembly: GCA_017457545.1. The sequence goes on along the minus strand of JAFTHF010000326.1, from coordinate 2,247 downwards.
TCATTGCTGCTTGTATGGATTATAATTAACAGGCTTTCACAGGTTTTCCGATATTCAGAGGTGCATTGGGAATATATCATTCCCGACAGCTTTTGCGGAATGACAAGCTTAGCCTTGGCATTAGCTGTTCTTCTTGGTAAAAAGGATAATGCAGCCTACCATTTTTTGTGGTTCTTAGGGCTTGTTGGCGCTCTGATAACCTTATTTAATCCCACATTCCTTGATCAAGGCTCGTCAATTTTCTATCTGCCAACAATTTCCGGTCTTTTGCACCATAGTATATGCTTAGTAATGGTTTGCGCTTTGCTTATGTTTAACCAAATTCATATTACATACAAAAAATGGTATTATACATTGTTTGGGTTTACCCTGTATCTGACCCTTGGAGCATTCCAAATATCTGTTTTTGGCTTGTCTGATTCCTTCCATATTTTAGAGCCAATACTTCCCGACACTCCGTTGACTGCGTGGGTTATGGCGCCAATGTATGCAGCAGGCTACGGGCTTGTTTTACTGATAATAGAGCTTGGGCGCAGATATAAGAGCAGCAAAGCATAATTCCTTAATTTACCTATCAAAAAGGGCGCCACGGCGCCCTTTTTATTTTAATTATACAAGCTGAAATGAAGCAAATGGCTTACAGGTGGAATCCTTGCCGATAAATACCTGGAATTCGCCCTTTTCGGACACGTGCTCAAGCTTTTGGTTGAAATAACGGAGCATAGGCTCTGTAATTTCAAAGGAAACAGTCTTTTCCTCACCAGCATCAAGCTCAATCTTTTCAAAGCCCTTAAGCTCCTTAACAGGACGTACGCAGGAGCCCTTTACATCTCTTATGTAAAGCTGAACTGCCTCTTTAGCCTTATATGCGCCTGTGTTTTTAACCTTAACACTGGCAACAAGCTTTCCGTCCTTATCCATTTTTGTATCGCTTAAGGTATAGTCGCTGTATTCAAAGCTTGTGTAGGAAAGACCGTAGCCAAAGGGATAAAGAGGACTGTTAGGCACATCAATAAAGGATGATGTGAAGCGTACACGCTTAAGGTCATCAGCCTCAAGCTTGGGTCTGCCTGTTGTGTAGTAGTTATAGTAGATAGGACACTGACCGAGGGTACGGGGGAAGGTCATTGTAATCTTACCTGAGGGCACAACATCACCAAAGAGCAATCTTGCGCAGGCATTACCGCCCTCTGTGCCGGGCATCCACATATCAAGAATTGCAGGTGCGGTCTTATCAAGTCTTGTAATTGCAAGAGGTCTGCCTGCGAAAAGCGCAACTACCACATTCTTGTTAACCTCAAGGATTCTGTCAAGAAGCTTGTACTGTACCTCGGGAAGCTCAATATTTGCACGGCAGTTAGCCTCGCCTGAATATTCCTGATGCTCGCCAAGGCAGAGAACTACGCACTCGCTGTTCTTTGCAAGCTCGCAAGCCTCGTCAAAGAGAGATGTATCGCAGGAATCGTATTCAATCTGGCAGCCCTGAGCATATTTTACCTTATCGCCAAGAAGGTTCTTTAAGCCCTCATAAACGCTGATGGTTTCCTCAGCCTTACCGCCACAGTGCCAGCTGCCGTGGATCTCACCTGTATTAGCAAGAGGACCGATAAGAGCAACACTTGATACATTCTTGGAAAGAGGAAGAATACCGTCATTTTTAAGAAGAACCGCGCTTTCCTCAGCGCCTCTGCGCGCCTTTTCACGGTGCTCGGGAGAAAGCTGAACTGCCTTTGATTCCTCAACATTCACGCTACGGTAGGGCTTGTCAAGAATTCCAAGGTCTTCCTTAAGATCAAGGATTCTGAGCACGGATTTGTCAACCATTTCCTCAGTGATTTTGCCCTCGTTGATAAGCTCTTCAAGATACTCGGCATAGCAGCTTGACATCATTTCAATATCACAGCCTGCCTTCATAGCGAGGTAAGCGGCTTCCTTTTTGTTTTCAGCTGCACCGTGGACGATCATTTCCTCAACTGCGCCGTAGTCGGAGATAACCACTCCGTCAAAGCCCCATTCATCTCTTAAAATATCCTTTACAAGATGCTCATTTCCCACACAGGGTACGCCGTCTACAATGTTAAATGCGGTCATAAGCATCTTTACACCTGCATCAACTGCCGCCTTGTAAGCGGGAAGATAATACTCACGAAGTGTACGCTCACTCATATCAACTGTGTTGTAGTCACGTCCTGCCTCGGCAGCGCCGTAAGCCGCAAAATGCTTTACGCATGCAGCAATGTTGTACTT